>JALRIQ010000197.1 GCA_023277325.1 Bacteroidia bacterium
AGGTAATAAGTCTCTGAGACAATTAGACAGGAGACAGGAGAGGGTGAGATGAGAGACAGGAGACATGAGAGGGTGAGATGAGAGACAGGAGACATGAGAGGGTGAGACATAAGACAGGAGACATGAGAGGGTGAGATGAGAGACTTGAGAGGGTGAGATGAGAGACTTGAGAGGGTGAGATGAGAGACTTGGAGACGGGCAATTGCTCTGGACAATGGGTTTGTTATCAAGCAACCTTCGAAAACTCGCAAACTCGAAACCTCTCCACTCTCTTTTTCCTAACTTGCGATTCTTTAATGACTCTGATTTGTGAAAAATCATAATTCATAAATCATAATTCATAAATTAAAAATGAGCAATAAAAATAAAAAACGCGACGGCATTGTGTTCTCCACGGAGCCAGATTTTGAATACCAGGGCTTTGAAGAATCGGGTGAAGAAACTCTTGAACCCGAACAACAGAAACTACGCGTGATGCTGGAGCGCAAGGGACGTGGCGGGAAAGATGTGACCATCGTCCATAACTTTATTGGCAGTCAGGATGACAAAGAAGAACTGACAAAAAAACTCAAAACGACTTGCGGAACAGGCGGTTCTGCCAAAGATGGTGAAATTGTCATTCAAGGCGACCAGCGCGACAAGGTGGTGAAATATTTGCTCGACAAAGGGTACAAGCATACCAAAAGAGGAAATTAATGGAAACACAAGCACTGCTCCTAACAAGACGTTCAGTATATCCGAGACAATTCAGCGGAGAAATCATCCCAAAAGAAGCTCTGGAAAAAGCCTTCGAGGCCGCCAATTGGGCACCTACCCATAAACGCACTCAACCCTGGAGGTTTATCGTTTATTCCGGGGCTGCTATGAACCAACTCATCGACCAATGGATCAAAATGGCCAAAAGAAATGCAGAGATGAAAGGAGAATCATGGACCGAAGTAAATGAAGGAAAATTTAACCTTATGCGCCAGTCCAGTCATATCATCGCCATGGCTTGTCATTATACCGGCATGGTTCCCGAAATTGAAGAAACATGCGCGTCTGCCGCAGCCATTCAAAACTTTTGGCTAAGCCTGCATGATCAAGGATATGTGGGTTACTGGAGCACGGGTAATGGCATTTTCGGAGAAGAGATGCATGCCTACCTCGGACTGGCTGAAAATGAAAAAGCACTGGGCTATTTCCTTGCCGGAATTACCCACGAGCCTGTGCCTCCATCAATCAGGAAGCCAGTAGATGAGTTTGTAACTTGGAAATAATTGGTTTCAGGTTATAGGTCACGGGTTAGAGGTTTGGTCATCATATCCTGTAACCCCTAACCCAAAATCCAGACATCCTTTATTCTTAAAATTCTTGGATACCTTCTACCTTCAAGTCTGCATCGAAGGTATAAACGATAGGACGAGCTGTTCCAATCTCACGTTGCAAGATTTGCTCTGGAGTTAACTTCTCAATATGCATAATCAAAGCACGAAGGCTATTTCCATGAGCGGCAATAATGATGTTTTTGCCTGCCTTTAGTTTCGGCTCAATCTCCGCCTCATAGTAGGGCAATACACGTGCTGCTGTGTCTTTCAAACTCTCTCCGTTTGGAGGAGCAATATCAAAGCTTCTTCTCCAAATATGCACCTGCTCGTCGCCAAATTTCTTGGCAGTTTCTGCTTTATCCAAACCTTGCAAATCGCCATAATGACGCTCGTTCAAGGCCTCGTCTTTGGTAACAGGAATAGCAGTTTGACCGCTTACCTCAAGAATCATGGCCAGGGTATTTTGTGCTCTTTTTAGGTTCGACGTATACGCTTCATCAAAACGGTATGCTTTCAGGGTTTCTCCAGCTTTTTTTGCCTCTTCTCTGCCTTTATCTGTGAGGGAAACATCCTCCCATCCTGTAAAGCGGTTCTGCAAGTTCCATTCTGATTGTCCGTGTCTTACTATTGTGAGCTGAGCCATTGATATATCTTTTTTACCCCGCGAAGATAGAATTTTAAAGGAAATGCTATGTTAAGCGATCAATAGAGTCGGAAGTAAGGAAGACTTAGAGTTCGGCGTCGAAAGTGAATCGGAAAACATCTTCAATAGGATGGGTATAATCCAAGCGCACAAGCTCTTTGATTTCACCTTTATCCATACCATATACCCAACCATGTAGCATGGGGCGTTGGTGATTTTGCCAAGCTCTTTGAATAATCGAAGTTTTCATCAGATTGTCGACCTGTTCCTTGATATTGAATTCAACCAGGCGATCTGCCCGATTGTCTAAATCATCATCCAAATCAATTTCTGATTTATGAATACGGTAAACTTCTTTGATATTCCGAAGCCATTTATTGATTAAGCCCAAGTGCGTATGTTCTAAAGAAGCCTTCACCCCGCCACAACCGTAATGTCCTACTACCATAATATGCTCCACCTTGAGCACCTCGACCGCATATTGCAGTACCGAAAGCATGTTGAGGTCGGTATGGACAACCATATTCGCCACATTCCGGTGCACGAATATTTCACCAGGATCAGTACCTGTAATCTGGTTAGCCGGCACGCGAGAATCGCTGCAACCAATCCATAGGAATTTGGGTGTTTGTGCTTTCGCCAGGTTATTGAAGAAGTTTGGGTTCAATTCTCTCATCTCTGAGGCCCATGCCTTGTTGGCCAGCAGGAGTTTTTCGTAATCTTTCATTCGCTATCAAATTTTCGGCCATCGACTTTAAACAAAGCATTGTGGCTGTTCAAGGTTCTTTTAATTTCAATTTCAATCTGCTTGTCTTTCGCCATGCGAATGAAGTCATCTATAAGCTCATAAATATCGGGATCGATGAAATGTGCAGAACCACCATCAATCAGCACACTTGCTCCACTTGGAAGCTTTTCGAGTTCCCTTCTAATGTACCCTTTATTGAGGTAGCTCACATTATCGCGCAACTTAATTAATACATTCTGACCTTCGATAATAAAGGTAACTCCCCGGCTAAAATTTGTGCGGATTATAAAGATGATTCCCACCAAAAGCCCAATTCCAATTCCCTTCAGCAAATCTGTTAGCATGATGGCTACAATGGTTACTGCAAAAGGGATAAACTGGTTAATCCCCTTTTTATAATTTTCGACGATTACCTCCCAACTGATGAGTTTATATCCAACAAGAATAAGAACTACGGCCAAAGCCGACTTTGGAATTAAATTGAGAAACTGAGGGAATAGCAATACCGACACAAGAAGGAATACTCCGTGTAAAATACTGGATAAGCGCGATTGGGCACCCGCCAGCACATTGGCTGAACTGCGCACAATAACCGCAGTAATAGGCAAACCCCCAATCAATCCACTTACTATATTCCCTACTCCTTGGGCTTTTAATTCCCGATTTGGCGGAGAAATCCTGCGCAGGGGATCTAATTTATCGCTCGCCTCTAATGACAAGAGCGTTTCCAAAGAAGCGATTATGGCGATTACGCCTGCAATCTTCCAAACCAAAGGCAGCTGGAAACCTCTCCAATCAGGGAGGGTGATTAATTTTTGTGGGTTTCCTTCGATGGAGTCTAAGGGCAAGCGGACCAAGTGATCGCCTGCCAATTGCCATTCCGGCTTCCAATGTCCGAATGCGGCATTAAGCAATGCGCCGAGTATAACGGCCACCAAAGCACCAGGAACGTACTTAAAAAGGCCATAGCGTTTAAGCGACTTTCTCCCCCAGATTAATATGATTGCTCCGGCAATCAGCGATATGATTAGCGCTCCTGGAGAGAAGTCGAGCAAGGCGTGCCACATTTCAGTAAGGGTATTCTCTCCATCTTCCTGAATAAAGGCCTCGTCGCCTTCAAAATCCGTATCCACTCCCAAGGCATGGGGTATTTGTTTGAGAATTAGCAGCAATCCAATGGCCGCCAGCATTCCTTTAATTACAGAACTCGGAATATAATTTCCGACACGACCCGCTTTAAGAAGTCCCAAAATAAATTGAAAAACGCCAGCGATGACAACGGATAATAAAAAGAGCTCAAAGGCATTTTCGAATCCATAACTTTTTACCCCATCAAGGGCCGCCATTTTATCGCGTGCTACCAGCTCTCCCAAGTTTTTAATATCACTTGCTACAATGACAGCTAAACCAGCAGCTGGTCCACTTACGCTGATCTGCGAACCACTTAAGCTTCCAACAACAATCCCCCCAATAATGCCGGCAATCATGCCAGAAAACAAGGGCGCATCGGAGGCGATGGCAATACCTAAACATAAAGGAAGGGCCACAAGATACACGACCAGAGAAGCCGGTAAATCGTCTTTGAGGTTTTTAAACATGGTTACCGTTTATGGCGGTTGGTAATAAAAATTAGACTTAGAGCGAATCGGAGCACAAGGTACGAAATGAAACGTTTAATCCCTGCATACCAGTTAAATATGACTGGTTCAACCTTCGTACTTTTGGGATAAATATCATCTTCAAACTGGTTCATCAGAACACGCGCAAGGTTGAGATCATCCATGGCAATATTTGTTTCCAAACTGCCATAATCGCTCAATTGGTTCAAATTGTAGGAGCCCAAGGTAAACCAAGTTCTGTCAACTAGGGCAACTTTAGCGTGTAATATACTTTCCTGCCACTCGAAAATTTCGACACCCGCCCTTTGCAGACGCCCATAATAATATTCTGTAGCAGCTTTCACAAAAGGAACGTCGCTCACCGAGGAGAATACCAAACGAACCTTTACCCCCGATTCTGCCTTTTCAACTAAACGACGCAGCATCCTTGGAGATGGAAAAAAATAGGCCGCCAGCAGAAGAATTTCTTTTTCAGATTTCTCAATGGCTTCCCGGTAGGCATTCCGCACTTCAAAGC
>JALRIQ010000198.1 GCA_023277325.1 Bacteroidia bacterium
TGAAGCGGTAATTCCGATTACAGAGTCCAGAGGACCGATATCCCATGCTTGCAAATCTTTCCAGCCTTGTTCGGTGTCATCTTCGGCAAACTCTACAGCTTTGCGAATGGCCGAGTCGCCTCCTGCAATGATTCCAACCACAAGGTCGAAGGGCACTCCGAAGGTAGGAGGGCACTCAGAGGCATCCACAACGCCCAGGCGGCCCGATGTACCCGCACCCATATAAAATAGACGTCCACCCTGCTGCATGTTCTTTAGAACGGCTGTAATGAGCTTTTCGATGGAAGGCAAGGATTTTGAGACTGAAACAGCCACGCTTTGGTCTTCTTGATTGATGGAATGCAGGAGTTCACTGATTTCCATTTTTTCCAATCCCTGGTAGTTGGAATCTTGTTCGGTGAGGCGTGGGTCTTTCATACCAAACAAAGGTAAAGCCTGAAACTTCATTGAGCAAGGTGAGACGATTAGCTAAAGTTCGAGAAAGAAGGGGTCAATGAACTTTTTAGGGACGTGGAAGATTATATATTTGGAAAAATTTGATTCGTGGATAATAAACCGAAGTACTACTTACAGCCTTTTTTCTTTGCCTTATTTCTCGCCATTGGTGTTGTGATTGGAACTGTCTTAGTTCCATCAGGTCGAACCACCTTCTCAGGGTCGAATAATCGGGTAAGCGAGATCATGAGTTTGATTGAAGGCTATTATGTTGATACCGTTGATAGTGAGATGATGGAAGAGCAGGCGATTGCCGATATGCTGCAAACGCTGGATCCGCATTCCGTTTTTATTTCTTCGCGCGATATTCAGGCGGTGAATGAACCTCTTGAAGGCGAATTTGATGGAATTGGTGTTGAGTTCAATATTTTGGATGATACGGTATATATCGTCAATGTTATTGAAGGAGGCCCATCTGAAAAAGCTGGACTGCAGGCAGGTGATCGAATCATTACCGTGAATGATACTCTCTTCAGCGGCACGGATTTGACGAATGAACGGGTAATTAAGACCTTAAAAGGAAAAAGAGGAACACCAGTTACTGTGGGCATTAAACGCTATGGCAACAAAGAGCTTCTTCCTATTGAAATTATTCGGGGAACAATTCCCGTGCACAGTGTGGATGCGCATTTTATGATAGATGCGCAAACGGGGTATATCAAATTGGTCCGTTTTTCAGCCACAACATCGGATGAAGTACGAGACGCCCTGCAAGACTTGCGTGCCACGGGCATGAAGAATCTCGTTCTTGACCTCCGTGGAAACCCAGGGGGATACCTCAGCGCGGCCATTCAAGTGGTAGATGAGTTTTTGGATGGAAAAAAATTGATCGTTTATACCGAAGGACGCACGCAACCACGTAAAACCTATAAAGCAGGACATCGGGGTAATTTTGAAGAAGGCAAGTTGGTGGTTTTGGTTGATGAGCAATCGGCCTCAGCTTCAGAAATTGTTTCTGGCGCCATTCAAGATTGGGACCGCGGTATTATCGTAGGCCGACGTTCCTATGGAAAAGGATTGGTTCAGGAGCCTTTCGAGTTAAATGACCATTCCGTGGTCCGTCTGACCATTTCTCGCTATTATACCCCTACGGGACGTTCGATACAGAAATCGTACAAGGAGGGCTATGAAAAGTACCAAATGGAGGTATATGATCGCTGGGAGCATGGAGAACTTGAAAACCCAGATAGCGTAAAAAGTATTGATTCACTCCGTTATACTACGCCAGCTGGGCGCTATGTGTATGGAGGAGGAGGTATTTATCCTGATATTTTTGTCGGGCTTGACACGTCGTATAACCGTAAAGTTGTAACGGAGGTTTACCAGAAAGCCTTGCACCGTCGTTTTGTTTACCAATACCTGGAGGCGAATAGAGCGCAGTTGAACAAATACAAGTCGGCAGAACAATTCAGCAAGCAGTTCCGCTTTAGTGCAAAAGACAAAGAGGTATTTAAGCAAGTGATGCTGGAATCAGGGATTGAGTTACCTGAGGAGGGGCTGCAAGCGACATTATCCTATGTGTTTACGGATATGCGTGCTTTGCTGGCGCGTCAGTTGTTTGACATCAATGCCTATTTCATGGTTAGCAATCAAGATGACCATGTTATTCGCGCGGCCATGGAAAGTTTTAAAGAATACGATAAGCTATTGGGGGAACGGAGATAACTTTCAGGTTCTCCTTGCCCATAAGGTATAAAAAAACCCGACTCATTGAGCCGGGTTTTTTATTTCTCTGAATACGATTCTTAGTGACCTTCGTGGCCTTCTTCCATTGCTGGAGCAGTAGTGTCAGCAGCAGCAGTATCTACAGCAGCATTCATTTCAGCTTCAACAGCAGCTTGTGCAGCAGCAGTTGAGTCAGCAACACGGATTGAATCTTCGATGCGTTGTTTTTCAGCTTCTTCGTTGTTTTCTTTAGCTGGTCCGCAAGCTACCATGGAGAACATGGCTACGATTGACATAAGAGCAAATACTTTTTTCATTTTCTCTGTGGTTTTATTGAATAGTTTGTTAGAAAATTGCAGCGAAAATAACCAAATATTGGTACTCGCAAGGATAAATTTCATTTTTTTCTGAAAAATATCTTTATCGGAACTCCCTGAAAATTATACTCATCGCGTATTTTGTTTTCAAGAAAACGTTTATATGAGTCCTTCACATACTGAGGTAAATTGCAGAAGAACGCGAATACCACTGAGTTTGCTTTAAGTTGCGTGGCATATTTGATTCGAATGTATTTTCCTTTTTGAGATGGAGGAGGAGTTTGTTCAATTATTGGCAACATGTACTCATTAAACTTCGAAGTCGAAATTGTGCGTTTCATGTTATCATAAACCTCTTCAATGGCTTCTACAGCTTTGAAGATTCTTTGCTTATTGCTTACCGAAATAAAGTGGATCGGGTAGTCGACAAATGGCGCCGTTTTATTGCGAATTGCTTCTTCCCTCTCCTTTGGGGAGGGTCGGAGTGGGGCTCAACCCAAAGTAACTTTAGTAGGTGCTGGTCCAGGCGATCCAGACTTGCTTACTATCAAAGGAGCCAATGCCTTAGCAGAAGCTCAGGTGGTTTTGTATGATGCCTTGGCAAATGAAGAAAT
>JALRIQ010000199.1 GCA_023277325.1 Bacteroidia bacterium
CAGAGTATTCAAAGCGCTTTCCCAGGCATTGCAGAAGACAAACTCGGACAGGATTTGGCCTATTCTGCCATGTTAACCTTTTTGCCTAGTGGCTTGCTAGGATTGCTGTTGGCATCACTTGTAGCTGCTTATATGTCAACCATTTCTACCCATTTGAACTGGGGAGCTTCTTATTTGGTAAACGATTGCTACAAACAGTTTTTTAATAAAACTGCGAATGAAAAGACATTGGTGAGAGTGGGAAGAATGACTACGGTTTTACTATTAGTACTTAGCGCTTTGCTATCACTTATTTTGCAAAATGCACTTCAGCTTTTCGATATCATTCTCATGTTTGGAGCTGGAACGGGACTGATTTTTATTCTGCGGTGGTTTTGGTGGCGTATTAACGCATGGAGCGAAATTAGCGCCATGTTTTCTTCGGGAATAATTTCTTTATTGATCAATTTATCCCCATTGGGACTATTTCTATTTGGCGAAAATGATGGCTTAATGGCACCATACCTCAAATATCCCTTTGTTGTATTGATAACTACCCTAATATGGTTGTTGACCACCTACTTAACTCGATCGGAACCTGAATCAGTCCTCAAAGCATTCTATGAACTTACCCAGCCAGGAGGTCCAGGATGGAAGGAATCCCATAAGTCTCAAAAAAATATTGGTAAGCCATGGACCGTACCTTTTGGCATTATTGCCATGATAATAGGAAGTATTGGAATTTATGGAGCATTGTTTGCAGTCGGATCTTTTTTATATGGGAATACAGTAACTGGGGTTGTTTTGGTAGCTGTATGTTTGACTGCAGCGGTCCTACTGATTATGCTCTGGCCAAGGATTTCAAAATCTATTGAAACCTAGTCGGCCAAGACGACAACCTTGTTTTGGTTGCATTCAACGGTGCCAGAATTGATTTTTAAGGACAATACACCTTCCGATTGTTTTTGAAACAAATCGGAAAATCTATCCTTGGTATTGACACCGCGCAAAATAATCACACCTTCTTGAAGAAGTGAAACAATTGGCGCGTGATTGTTAAGCATTTCAAAACTCCCATAAAGTCCTGGCACGCTTACCGAATTCACTTCCCCACTGAACAATGTGGCTTCGGGAGTTACAATTTCTAAATACATAAGATTCAATTAGGCCTCGGCGAGCATTTTCTCTCCAGCTTCTATAGCTTCCTCAATAGTTCCTTTCAAGTTGAAGGCTGCTTCAGGAAGGCGATCCAATTCACCATCCATGATCATATTAAAGCCTTTGATGGTTTCTTTTATGTCAACCAATACTCCTGGAATACCTGTAAATTGCTCCGCAACATGGAAGGGCTGAGACAAGAAACGCTGAACGCGTCGGGCTCTTGAAACAGCAAGTTTGTCTTCTTCCGAAAGTTCTTCCATCCCTAAAATGGCAATGATGTCTTGAAGTTCTTTGTATCGTTGTAAAAGCGCCTTTACTCGTTGAGCACAATCGTAATGTTCCTTACCCAAAATATCGGCAGTCAAGATTCGAGATGTCGAGTCCAATGGATCTACAGCCGGGTATATCCCGAGCTCGGCAATTTTTCTCGACAGTACTGTCGTGGCATCCAAGTGAGCAAAGGTTGTTGCTGGAGCTGGATCTGTCAAATCGTCGGCAGGAACATATACTGCCTGAACAGAGGTGATAGAGCCTTTTTTGGTTGAGGTAATACGTTCTTGCATTACGCCCATTTCAGTGGCTAGGGTTGGCTGATACCCCACTGCTGAAGGCATACGTCCAAGAAGTGCTGACACCTCAGACCCCGCTTGAGTGAATCTAAAAATGTTATCGACGAAAAACAATACGTCTTTTCCTTGGCCGTCACCTGCACCATCGCGGAAATACTCGGCAATGGTTAGTCCTGACAGGGCCACACGAGCACGAGCTCCAGGAGGCTCATTCATTTGGCCAAAAACAAAGGTCGCTTTAGACTCTTTCAAAGCCTTTTTGTCAACCTTTTTTAAATCCCATCCACCTTCTTCCATAGAATGCATGAAA
>JALRIQ010000200.1 GCA_023277325.1 Bacteroidia bacterium
AACACTTCATGATTCATGTAATAGGTGGCATTATGGTAATACCACAAGGTACCCGCATCGCCTTTGTATTGAAAACAGGAAGGGTCGGTACAGTCTCCATCAGGAACCTGTCCATTTAAGCCCGTACTTAAGGAAAGAAGATGTTTCACCAATATTTTATTCTCCTGCTCAGGAGTGCAGCTGGTCCAGGCCATCCCCACATGGTCCGAAACCTTATCATCGACACGAATAAGTCCTTGATCGACGGCTTGGCCCATAAGAAACGAGGTTAGTGATTTCCCCGCAGAAGCCCAGTACCAAAAGGAATCCTGAGTAAATGTGCCGAAATATTTTTCGTCAACAATTTTTCCATCATGCAGAACAAGAAAAGCTTTAGACCCTTTGGCTTCTAAATAAGCGTGGAGACTATCTGTATAATCGGTATCGTAAGGGAAATTCTGAAAACTTTGCATCGCCCAGTCATTTCCGGTAAGGGGAGGGAAATAACTGATTTGCGCCTGAATGGGCTGAAGAATAAGGGAACAAAGTCCGATGAATAGAAGTATGAGTGGATTTTTACTTGGCATAGTTGAATCATTTCACATTCCGAGTTAAAAAATCAATCAAGGTTTAATTCAATAAGGTTTGCACCCTTGCCTTAGCCTGTGTTATTTTGCTGACTCGAATTATGGATATCGAATTTAACAAGAATGAAGACCAAATGAAGCAACTCATCGATAAGATGAATCACCGTTTGGCAAAAATACATTTGGGTGGTGGTGAAAAATCGGCCGCCAAGCAAAAGGCAAAAGGAAAAATGCTCGCCAGAGAGCGAGTAGCCTACCTGATAGATAAGGACAGTGACTTCTATGAAATTGGCGCTTTTGCTGCCGATGGCATGTACGAAGAATATGGAGGTTGTCCGGCAGCCGGAGTGGTAGCAGGAATAGGAAGAGTGAGCGGTCGCCTTTGTGTGATTGTCTCCAACGATGCCACTGTAAAAGCAGGAGCATGGTTTCCTATGGCTGGGAAAAAGAACCTACGCGCTCAGGAAATCGCCATGGAAAACCGACTGCCTATCATTTATCTGGTAGACAGCGCGGGCGTTTTCTTGCCAATGCAGGATGAGATCTTCCCTGATAAAGAGCATTTCGGACGCATATTCCGCAATAATGCCGTGATGTCGTCGATGGGCATTACCCAAATTTCGGCTATCATGGGAAGTTGCGTGGCGGGTGGGGCCTATTTGCCTATCATGAGCGATGAGGCCATGATTGTCGATAAAACAGGTTCTATATTCCTTGCGGGATCCTATTTGGTAAAAGCAGCGATTGGCGAGGATATCGACAATGAAACACTGGGCGGAGCAACAACACAAACAGAAATAAGCGGGGTAACCGACTATAAATTCCCGAATGATGCGGCAGCACTTGACCGTATTCGTGGCATTATGGACAAGATTGGTCACTTCGACAAAGCAGGCTTCGACCGTATCGAAGCAAAAGATCCAATCAAAGACCCGAAAGAACTTCTTGGCGTTATGCCGGTAGACCGTGGCAAGCAGTATGATACACTTGAAGTAATTGAGCGACTCGTGGATGGCGGCGAGTTCGACCAATACAAAGAACTTTATGGAAAATCCATTCTATGCGGTTATGCACGCATCGAAGGCTGGGCGGTTGGAATCGTGGCGAATCAGCGTCAAATGATTAAATCCAAAAAAGGCGAAATGCAGTTTGGTGGAGTCATCTATTCGGATTCTGCAGATAAGGCTGCGCGTTTTATCATGAATTGCAACCAGAAGAAAATTCCTTTGGTATTCCTGCAGGATGTAACCGGATTTATGGTTGGTTCTCGAAGCGAGCAGGGTGGTATCATTAAAGATGGCGCCAAAATGGTAAATGCCGTAGCGAATTCTGTGGTGCCGAAGTTTACCATCATCACTGGAAACTCTTATGGAGCAGGTAACTACGCCATGTGCGGAAAAGCCTATGACCCACGTTTTATTGTAAGCTGGCCAACAGGAAAGATTGCAGTAATGGGTGGAGCACAGGCGGCGAAAACCTTACTTCAAATTCAAACGGCTAACCAAAAGGCAAAAGGAGTGGAGATCACACCTGAAGAAGAAAAAGCCCTGTTGGATAAAATTACAGCCAGCTACGAAGAGCAAACTACGCCATATTATGCTGCAAGTCGCCTTTGGGTAGATGCCATCATCAATCCGTTGGATACCCGTAAATGGATTTCCATGGGGATAGACGCCGCTAACCATGCACCGATTGAAAAAGCGTTTAATCCTGGCATTATCCAGACTTAATGGAAACTTCTCAAAACTGGTATATTGCTCTTGAAGGCAATATTGGTGCGGGAAAAACAACCTTGGCAAAAATGCTGGCTGAAGAACTGGATGCCAGTTTGCTCTTGGAGCAATTCGAAGACAATAGCTTTTTGCCCAAGTTTTATAAAGAGCCTGCACGTTATGCCTTTCCTCTGGAGATGAGCTTTTTGGCTGCGCGTTTTAATCAGCTAAAAAACAGATTGCCTCAAGGTGATTTGTTTCATCCCTCTTTTGTGGCGGATTATTGCTTGTTTAAGAGTTTAGTCTTTTCGCGCATTACGCTAGACGACGACGAATATTCTCTTTGTCAGAAGATGTATGAAATCATCGACATGCAAATTCGTAAACCGGATTTGATTGTTTACCTGCATCGTCCAATCCATAAGCTGCTGCTGCATATTCTAAAAAGAGGAAGAAAATATGAGCTCGATATTGCCCCCGATTACCTCGAGCAAGTGCAGGAAGGTTACCTGGAACACTTCAAATCCATGAGCAATCAAGCCATTTTAATCATCGAATTGGATGGCGCTGATTTTCAGGATAACCCCGTTATCTATGGCGCAATTAAAAAGTTGATATTCAGGCACTATAATCCAGGCATTCATAAAGTAAGACTATGATCCGGGTACAGAGTCAATACATGGGTTCCTTGCCTTATTGGGCGGCCATTCTTCAGAGATCGGAAGA
>JALRIQ010000201.1 GCA_023277325.1 Bacteroidia bacterium
ATTTCGCTGTTTTTATTGGTGTCGTATCTTGCTTTTAATGCTTCGCGCAGGTCAGAACAAAATCGTGTATGGGTAGGATTGGCCAAGGAAACGGCGCATCAATTGGGAACACCGATATCATCTCTGATTGCCTGGGTAGACCTTTTTAAAGAAACGGATGAAAAGCCTACTCCTGAAATGCTACGGGAAATGGAGAAGGACATTGAGCGACTGCGTTTAGTTTCCGAACGTTTTTCAAAAATTGGTTCTACACCCGTATTGGAAGACCAGGACATTAAAAAGTTGGTAGACCGCTCCGTGGGTTATATGAGCACCCGCGCATCGAATAAGGTAAAATTCGAAGTCCATGCCGATGTGCTGCACAATTGCTTTTGTCGCGTTAATGTTCAGCTTTTTGATTGGGTTTTGGAGAACATCACCAAAAATGCGATCGATGCCATGGAAGGGCAGGGAGAAATTAATATTCACCTGAGCGAAACCAGCAAACTAATATTTATCGACATCAGCGATACCGGAAAAGGAATTGCATCATCGAAAACCAAGGATGTATTTAAACCGGGTTTCACCACGAAAAAGCGGGGATGGGGTTTGGGTTTATCCCTAGCGAAACGCATAATTGAAGAATACCACCGCGGAAAAATATTTGTAAAGGAGTCAACCCCAGGAAAAGGAACTACCTTCCGCATCACATTGAGAAAGAATTTATAGCATGAAAAGAATTATCCTAAGCCTTTTGCTGGGCTTTATAATGGCAAGTCAAGTTGCTACAGCTCAACAAAGTCGAGGCGAACAGGCTGATACAACAAAACGCGAAGTAGAAGAAGATGTGAGCCGCGATGTGTATACCATCGTTGAAGAAATGCCAGAATTCCCGGGTGGTGAAAAGGAGATGATGCGCTTTCTTGCAACCAATATTAGATATCCGAAGAAGGCCTTAGAAGCTGGTGCAAGTGGTCGGGTGATTATTAAATTTATTGTAAACAAAGAAGGCGAAGTAGTGGAAGCAAAAGTGCTTCAGGGAATTGGTTTTGGGTGCGATGAAGAAGCGCTTAGGGTAGTCAATTCCATGCCGAAATGGAAGCCAGGCAAGCAAAGGGGAAAAGCCGTAAATGTTTATTATACGCTACCCGTTCGCTTTGAATTGAAGTAGTTTGTTTTCATACGATAGAACGAAAAGAGTTGGATACCGAAAGAAGCATGCACGATAAATTAAACGTATTATGGCGCGGATAGTAGCCATAGACTACGGCGGCCGACGCACCGGTATTGCTGCGACGGATCCCTTGCAAATGATTGCGTCTG
Organism: Bacteroidia bacterium; assembly: GCA_023277325.1. GTDB lineage: Bacteria > Bacteroidota > Bacteroidia > UBA8524 > UBA8524 > UBA8524. The sequence continues at coordinate 1,303 of JALRIQ010000201.1, forward strand.
CAGTGGGCACTGTAGATACCCGTGAGCTTATGGATTATTTAAAAAAGTATTGCGCCAAAGAGGAGGTGGAATCCTTCGTGGTCGGTCAGCCCATGCGCTTGAATGGGAGTGCATCGGATATTGAGGTGGAAATATTAGTCTTTATCGATAAACTAAAAGAAGCCATTCCTAATAAACCCGTCTACCGCATCAATGAAACCTATACTTCGAAGATATCCATGCAGGCATTAATTGCTTCCGGGGTAAAGAAAAAAGACCGCCGCGATAAGCGCCTTTTGGATTCTGTGAGCGCTACCCTAATTTTGCAGGACTATTTAGCTACGAAATGATTCTTCCAATATATGCTTACGGTGAACCCGTGCTTCGCAAAGAAGCCGAAGAAATCACCGCCGATTACCCGAATTTAAAAGAACTCATCGCCAATATGTGGGAAACCATGTATGCGAGTCATGGCGTGGGTCTTGCTGCCCCACAGATCGGCTTACCAATTCGCCTTTTTGTGATTGATGGATCACCATTCGCCGAGGATGAACCCTCTTTGGAAGGCTTCAAAAAAGTCTTTATCAATGCCTATATCGTGGAAGAAGAAGGAGAAGCCTGGGAATTCGAAGAAGGCTGCTTGAGTATTCCTGGAGTGCGTGAAAAGGTAAAACGTGAGGGAACAATCACTTTAGAGTATATGGATGAAAATTTCCAACTCAAGGAAGAAACCTTCGACGGACTAGCGGCCCGAATCATCCAGCACGAGCATGATCATACCGATGGCATCCTCTTCGTTGATCATGTCAACCCATTCCGCCGCCGCCTGCTTACCAAAAAACTGAACGATATCAGCAAAGGAAAAGTAGACGCAGATTATAGGATGAGGTTTCCCAAGAAACGTTAGACTGGCTGAGAGCTTAGGGCTGAGAGTTTAAAGTTTCGGGCTTAAGGGGGTGGTTGTTAACGGGGTGTTTTGTGTGGATTTTCTTAGCTGAGAAATTTGTCGTGCCAAGAATTCTAATTTCTCTTGTATGGATTGGTAGTTTCGCTCATCCATATAATTCAAGTCAATAGCAATAATCAATTGACAATCGACTTCAAGAAGACTTGAATAGGCCATAGAATAAAAATGGGCTTGGTCTTTACCACTCAACCGGCCAGATCCTTCTGCAATATTGGAAATGACCGATAGAATTGCCCTCCTGATTTGTTGCGTTAAGCAAAAACGCTCCTCAGCCGGAAAGGAGGACGTTAATTTATAGACTTCGGCAACAATTTTCCTTGCATTTTGCCAAGTGCGCAGACGCTCAAAGGTTTTCATAAACCCAAGATACTACCCTTTGAAGTTACTTAAAGTATATGCGCTAATTCTTGACACAAATATGACAGAACAACTTTCAACCCTCAACCCTCAGCCCTCAACTAATAAGCTCCTTTAAACTTCCGCACAAACCATTCTATGGAGATGAAGGAAAGCAATAGCCAGAATATCCAGGGTTGGCGGATTAAATCTTCCAGGCTGGAGCGCATGAAGGATACGGTATGGATCTTCTCATTGCTGTTGATGTTTTTGATGAGTTCATCCATGGAATTTGGCATGAAGTTTTGTCCGCCATTCTTTTCGGCAAGTTGACGGAGGAGGAGGTAATCTGCTCGGGTATTGATGGCTTCGAGCTCCAAAGGGCTAACACTAAAAAGACCCTCTGAGAAAAGTTGTTGGCCGCCATAGTTTACCGAAGCGGTATAGCGGTAGTCGCCAGGTTTCAGGTAACCGGCATCTAATGAATAGGCCGATTGGTCTCTGCCAAATTGGAAGGTATACTCTTCTCCTTCCTTATTTTTTATCTGCAAACTCACCTCTGGGTCGTTCACCAATTGATACGAGGCATTATAAAGTTCGGCTTGAAATTTCAGGCGCTCATTTTCTTCGAAACGCTTTTTGATCGACCAGGCTCTGAAAGGTCTTGTGTCTTTTTTCGCTGCCAGATACTGGACAATTTTTTGAAGAATCTCTTCGCTGGCCGTATGGTTTTGGTGCTGCTCGAAATCGTAAAGTCTCCAGCGCCAGTATCCTTCTCCATAAATAACACCCAACTTCTGACCTTGCGCTTCACTGAAGGCAATCAATGGGTCATTCGATTCGATATTCCCGATTTTCTGATACAGGAAGATCTGATTTTTCGGCAACTCACCGTAATTGCCAAATGGACTAAACAGAGGAGGGAAGCGTTTAATGGCCAAACCACTTTCTTCACTGGGTCGGAAGAGTTCAAAATCTTTATTGAGCACCGCTTGTGATTCATTGGCAGAACCAACACTGCTCCGAACGCTCATTCCGCGACTCCATTTATTTACAAGTCCTAGCTGACTGGATTGTCCTACAACAAACAAAACGGGGATTCCAAGACGCTCTGCTGTTTCCAGCACATTATCACCTGGATATTGAAGAGAAGGCAATTGGTGTAGAATCAAAAGATTGATTTCATTCCACTTTGGCTCCTTAAAATTCCGGGCATACATCAACTCCACCTCATAGTTTTCGTTGGCACGGATGGCCGATGCCATGGCTCTTAAATCGGGATGTGGAGCATGAGCAAGGAGCAGCACTTTGTTCCTGGCATCAATCACATCCATATAGATGGTCTTTTGGTTATTGCGCAGGTTATGTTCACCATCGACCGATTCGAGGCTGATATCGTAGCGAATCATGCCGCTATTTTCTGAACTATCAAGGCCAAGCACATGACGTGATTGAGACCATCGGTGCCGCCAACCTAAAGGTACAAATGGACCTCTATCACCTCCAAATCATGGAGGGTGA
>JALRIQ010000202.1 GCA_023277325.1 Bacteroidia bacterium
CATATTGTGCTCAATTACCACCAGGGTATGTCCTTGTTTAATCAAAGCATCGAATGAGGCGAGCAGTTTTTTAATATCATGGAAATGCAATCCAGTCGTTGGTTCATCAAAAATGAAAAGAATCTTTTCGCTGCTGTTTCCTTTAACCAGGAAGGAAGCCAGTTTAATACGTTGCGCTTCACCACCCGAAAGGGTATTGGATGATTGACCGAGTGTAACATAACCTAAGCCCACATCGGCGAGTGGCTGCATCTTATTCTGAATGGCTTGCACATCCTTGAAAAACTCCAGGGCTTCATCAACGGTCATGTTCAAGACATCCGAAATGCTCTTGTCTTTATAAGTTACCTCGAGCACTTCTTCTTTAAAGCGTTTACCTCCACACACCTCACATGGAAGGTGCAGGTCGGCCATAAACTGCATTTCGACAATGGTTTCTCCTTCACCTTTGCAATTATCACAACGGCCACCATCTACGTTAAAGGAGAAATGCTGGGGTTTAAAGGCTCTGGTTTTGGCCAAATGCTGAGAGGCATACAAATCGCGAATGGCATCATAGGCCTTTATATAGGTAACTGGGTTGGAGCGGGATGATTTCCCGATCGGGTTTTGATCGACCATCTCCACGCGGTCTATACGCTTTAGGGCACCATCCAGACGATCGAATGCTCCGGTCTTGGTTCCGGTATATTGCCCAAGTTGTTTTTGCAGGGCAGGGTAGAGGACGGTTTTAATCAGCGATGTTTTTCCGGACCCACTAACTCCAGTCACACAGGTCATCACCTGCAAAGGAATATTGACACTAACATTCTTCAGGTTATTCTCACGAACGCCATGCAGTTCCAACACTTCATTCCAGCTTCGTCGCCTTGCAGGAATTTCTATTTTTGCGCGGCCATCGAGGTATTTTCCAGTGAGGCTCTCCGAGGCACGCATCTCTTCGTGGTTGCCCTGGAAGATGAGCTCACCGCCAAGGGTGCCGGCAAAAGGACCGATATCCACCAACTCGTCGGCGGCTTCCATCACTTCCTCATCATGCTCCACAACAATCAGGGTATTCCCTAAATCGCGCAATTCCTTTAATACCCCTATTAAGCGGGCAGTATCTTTGGGATGCAGTCCGATACTCGGCTCATCCAAAATATACATTGAACCCACCAAACTACTTCCTAAATTGGTTGCCAGGTTAATACGTTGTGATTCGCCGCCAGACAGCGTATTGCTCAAACGATTGAGGGTAAGATAACCCAAACCTACTTGCACCAAAAAATGCAAGCGACTGCGTACTTCCTTTAATGGACGGTCGGCAATCTTTTGATCATGTTCGCTTAGCTGTAGCTCGTTGATGGCCTCCAATGCGCGCTCTACTGGCATCAAAAGGAGGTTGGAGATGCTGTACAAAGGTTTATTGGCCGGGTCAGTGAGCTTGACATAATTGGCGTCAGCACGCAAACGTGTGCCTTTGCAATCCGGACAGGTGGTTTTGCCTCTGTACTTAGAGAGCATCACCCGGTATTGAATTTTGTATGATTTCTCCTCGAGGTGTTTAAAGAACGCATTGATTCCTTTGAGTCCTTTGGCCCCTTGCCAGAGCAGGTCTTTTTCTTCTTCGGTTAAGTCGTAGTAAGCACGGTGTATTGGGAAGTCCATCATTACCGACTTCCTGGCAAAATCATGTTTATAAGCCTGCATGGTTTCCCCGCGCCATGGAGCAACTGCCCCATCATAAACAGAAAGCGATTTATCAGGAACTACCAGATCTTCGTCGATGCCTATTACGGAGCCAAAGCCTTCGCATTTCGGACAGGCACCGTAAGGATTATTAAAACTAAAGAGGTTTACAGAAGGTTCTTCAAACTGAATCCCATCCATCTCAAAGAGATTGGAGAAATGCAAGATTTCTTCCTCTTCTTCTCTTTTTATTAAGGCCATGCATTGACCATTGCCTTCAAAGAAGGCTGTCTGCGCTGAATCAGCAATACGCGACATCAACTCATCGTCGCCTTCTTCAACGATCATTCTGTCGACGACCAAGGCAACATCTTTATTTGGGATGGATTTAAGCTTTTTAGCGTGCTCTTCCAGGAAATCTTCTATGCGCCAAAGTTTATGTTCATAATAAAGGCGGCTATATCCTTTCTGTTGGAGCAATGGGAGCTCTGTAGCGAGCGACTTTCCTGGAATCAAAGCACTCATCATAAGCACCGTATGTCCGATGGCCTCTTTAAGGATTTCATTCACCACATCATCTGGTGTATGACGTTTTACCTGTTTCCCGCTAATGGGGGAGAAAGTTTTGGCGGCTTTTGCAAAGAGGAGTTTTAAATAGTCGTAAATCTCAGTGGAAGTAGCAACCGTAGAACGTGGATTGCGGGTATTTACCTTTTGTTCGATGGCAATGGCCGGTGCGATACCTTTTATATAGTCGACCTCGGGCTTGTTCATTTTTCCCATGAACTGCCTCACATAGGCACTTAGGCTTTCAACATAACGGCGCTGTCCTTCAGCGTATAGGGTATCAAAGACCAGGGAGGATTTCCCGGAGCCCGATACGCCAGTTACCACAGTCATCTTATTGCGCTTCAAGCCAATGTCAATATTCTTGAGATTGTGCATGCGCGCACCTTTTATTAAGATGAATTTTTTACTGTCGTTCGGAAGTTCTTT
>JALRIQ010000203.1 GCA_023277325.1 Bacteroidia bacterium
CAGTGGTTGAACTTCCTTTCGGTTCCAGAGTGAACCATTTTACATATACAAGCCTCGGCTTGAATGATTCCGTAGCTCAGTTGGTAGAGCAATACACTTTTAATGTATGGGTCCTGGGTTCGAGTCCCAGCGGGATCACAAAGGCCACCGAAAGGTGGCCTTTTTTTTGCCCATTTGGGTCTAAAATGGGTTAATTAAGCACGTTTCAATCTTGAAAATTTCTTATTTCTACATTTTTGTTTACAATAAGTACTATGTACATGGTTTATTTTTACATTGTGGAATTAGATGTTTTTTTAGGCATTATCTTGCTTATTTTTACATTTTTGTGCATAATAAGCAATATGTATATGGCTTATTGTGTATATATTTGTAGTATTAAGCAATATTATGAGTCATTTTACCCTTATTCCTACACATAAAATTACCGAACGCTTGCGGTTTGAGAATACTTGGTGGCTCAGCAGGCGCGTATCATCGTTTTACGATTCCATGCGCAGGCGTTTGTATTTCGATTTGTTTTTTCCTTACGTGGAAGAAACCCAAGTACGTCGCGCCGTAGTTTTAATGGGTCCCAGGCGCGTAGGAAAAACCGTCATGCTCTTTCACAGCATTGAGCGTTTATTGGAATTAGGAATTGAGCCTCAGAAGATATTTTTTATCGGGATGGACAATCCCGTTTATGTGAATTTAGGATTGGAAGATTTATTAGAATTGTGCAAGCTTTCTTTGGGATTGGAATCTATTTCGGGTTGTTATGTGTTTTTTGATGAGATCCAATACTTGAAAGATTGGGAGCGGCATTTGAAGGTATTGGTTGATTCGTATCCCGACACCAAGTTTGTGGCTTCGGGTTCTGCCGCTGCCGCCTTGAAATGGCACAGTACGGAAAGCGGAGCGGGCAGGTTCACCGATTTCATGTTGCCTCCTTTAACATTTCAGGAATTCATACACCTTAAAGAGATGAATCACCTGATTAAAGAGCCTGCGGCGAGCTACGGGGGAATTCCCCCAGAATATAAATTAACGCACGACATAAAATCACTGAACAAAGAACTTTTACAATATTTGAATTTCGGGGGATATCCCGAGGTCGTTTTATCGGAGAAAATCCAAAGCGAAATGAGTCGCTACATTAAACGTGATATCGTAGATAAGGTATTGCTGCGCGATTTGCCCAGTTTGTATGGCATTCGCGATGTACAGGAGCTGAATCGCTTTTTTACCTATATCGCCTACAATACGGGAAATGAATTCTCGTATGAAACGATGTCGAAGCAAAGTGGCATACAGAAGGAGACCTTGAAGCGGTATTTGGAGTATTTGGAGGCGGCATTTTTGATTAAGGTATTGAATAAGGTTGATATGAATGCGAAGCGCTTGAAGCGGGTCACGAGTTTCAAGGTATATTTAACGAATCCTTCGCTCCGAACGGCCTTGTTTTCGCCCGTTGGCGAAGCCGACGACGAAATGGGAAATATGGTAGAAACAGCTTTGGTATCGCAGTGGATGCACCGGGAGAAGCTGAATTTGGCGTATGCCCATTGGAAAGAGGGCAGGAGCGAGGGCGAGGTAGATATGGTGGTGGTTGAAGATGCGCGCTTTAGGCCTTTATGGGCGGCGGAGATCAAGTGGAGCAATCGCTATACGGTTCACACGAAGGAGCTGAAGAGTTTGCTGCAATTTTGCACCCAACACCAACTTTCGAGGGCCTTGGTCACCACGATCGACCAAACCCTTACCAAATCTATCGATGGGGTGAGCATTTCATTCATGCCTGCGGCAGTGTATGCGTATAATATTGGCAATACCACGTTGCGCATGAAGTACGATAAAGATAGTGAGGTGTTTTAGTGGAGGGGGATTTGTTAATGAATCATCGTAATTTTGAGTAAATGATAAAGATTACGGATCTCCCATTTAACCAACTTATCGGTATAGAAGACTCGCCCGATAGTGATT
>JALRIQ010000204.1 GCA_023277325.1 Bacteroidia bacterium
TAATCTTCGCGAACTCTCTGCAGGCGCAGCTTTTAAGCTCATCGCCTTATTCGCGATTTGGCATGGGCCAAACCTTCTTTCCTGGTTTTGCCGACCAACAAGCTATGGGCCAGACAGGTATTGCCATGAGGGACCCTCTCAATATGTATTTGGTAAATCCGGCATCCTACAGTGCTTTGAACAAAACGAATTTCAAGTTCGGCGCTCAAAGTTATTTTGGAACCATTGCGCAAGGGAATCAAAGCCTAAAAACCAATGGTGCCGCTTTAAACTACTTGGCCCTCGGTTTCCAAATCAATAAAAACAAAACCTGGGGACTCGTTTTTGGAGCCGCGCCTTATAGCAGTCTGGGATACAATATTGTTTACGAACATAACGACACATCAAAAACTGCATACACCGATGTGCTGAGTGGAAACGGAAGCATTACCCGCTATTTTATTGGAACGGGTAAAAGCTTTGGCAATAAATTCAGCGTGGGTATACAAGCTTCTTTCTTGCACGGACAAACCAATATTTCCCGGGCCATTCAGTACAGTCCGACTTTGCCACAACAGAACTACCGCGAAAGCTCTACCGACTATATTCATGGTTTTCAATACGAGGCGGGTGCTCAATACTGGACCCGTCAACTACGTGTGAAAGAGAGCAACTATTATGATTCGGTAGCTCAAAAAAATGTAGTGCGTAAAGACAGCAGCTATCTTAAACATCAATTTGGAGCGACCTATTCGCTTTCAACAAAAATCAATAACGACCGTACTTTCTACGCGCGCACCTATGCCCTTTCAGGTTCCAATGAATTCGTATTGGATACCATCCTCCTCGATGAATCGCAAAGAGGAAAAACCACATTGCCAAGCACCTTAGGCTTTGGGTACGTATTGGCGGAAGGAACAGGGAAATGGCGTTTAGCACTCGACTACCGCATGCAACGTTGGAGCGAGTTTTCATCTCCATTCGAAGTCCAAAATTTACAAGATGCGTGGCAAGGAAGTGTAGGCTTTGCCTTCCGCCCATCCACCGACTTCTTCAATGAAAAAGTATTCTTCCTAGCCAAGACCGAATACCGTTTCGGGGCCCGCTACGGAAAGACCTATATGAACTTCAATAATACAGACATCACTGATCTTGGCATTAGTTTTGGCATGGGTATACCATTAAGGACCCGAACTGTTAATGAAGAGTTTAAATACGAGACCGTATTTTCCTGCTTAGATATCGCGGTGGAATATTTTCAGAGAGGAACCTTAACAAACAACTTAATACAAGAAAACTACTGGCGTTTTGTGATCGGCGTATCGCTGAACGACAAATGGTTTAACAAACGCAAAATTCAGTGAGGAAATGACAAGAAAGATGATTAAATTTTATTCTCCAATTCTACTTCTTATCGCCTTATTCGTGGGGAATAAGAGCTTTGCACAAGTAGAGGATTGCAATCCAAATGGGTCTGATAGCGCTTTGACTTTGCGCAACTACTCATTGATGCATGAAGATGTAAAATTCAAAAGATTCGATGCGGCGAACGAAGGATGGTTGTACGTATTTCACAATGCTCCATGTTTCCGTGAGCAAACCTATGTTGACGGAATCGAAATCTACGGGTGGAAATACGAGCGGGCGAAAGAAGAGCCTGCTAGAAAAGCTCTACTCGACACCATCAACCTCATTTATGCACAACGTATTAAATACTTTGGTAGAGAAGGGTATGTCAAAGGAAAATGGGGAAAATCATTGCTTGACCTTGACAAGAAAAACCCAGAGGCTGGTATGGCCCTTATTGAAGAGTCCATTAAATTAGATGGAAATACCATTGAAGATAATTTGGTAGTTCCTTATTTCAATACCCTTACCGCGCTTGAAAAGAAAAATGTGCGCAGCAAAGATGATGTCTTAAAAGCCTATGAGCGCTTGACAGAAATCGTTGACCACAATATCAAGAACCCAGGAACTTCCATCAAATTGGGAATCTATGGAACCAGCTTGAAAATTGAAAACCTTGCAGAAAACACCTTTACTTCTAAAAAAGCGGAAGCCTTAGAAGAAGGGTTGGTATTCACGCTTAAGCCATCATACAGCAGTCCACGTTATACCATTACCAACATCGATAGTATTGATATCACGGTAGACAAACCGATTACTGAGCCTGATGGTTCTAAAATCTACTTCGTAAAAGAAGCATGGAATGTTGCGCAAGAAAACTTGAACAACCTTGCTGCTCCATACCTCGATTGCTCAACTTTGGCTAGCATTTATACGCCGAAGTTTGATGCTGATCCAACAAACGTTGATTTGATGGAGAAAATTCTTCTCTTCTTAAATAACGCGAAGTGTACCAATACGGACCTTTATTTTAAAGTGTCTGAAGCTTACCTCAAGCTAAACCCGGATGCCCTTGGATACCGCAACTTGGCGAACGCTTACAAGGCAAAGAAAAACTACAGCAAAGCTCTGGAGGTTTACCAAAAAGCTGTGGATAATGAAACTGACGATGCGAAGAAGGTGAACGACTATATCACCATGACCAAAATTGCCTTGGTTAACAGAAACGTATCCCAGGTTAAAATGTACGCAGACAAAGCTTTGGCCATCAATCCAAACAAAGGAGAGGCGTATATCCTGATCGGTGACTCGTACCTTCAGGCAGCAGGTGGTTGCAAAGACTTCGATGCTTCTGCCATCTACTGGGTGGTTGTAGATCAATACATCAAAGCGAAAGCTGTCGACTCCGGTATTGCTGGAGCGGCAAACAGACGTATTGCTACCTATAGCCGTTACTTCCCGAAAAAAGACAAGGCTTTCTTCTTGAACATTACAGAAGGCTCTACCTATACTTTGAAGTGCTACCCGAACTTGAGCACCAAAGTTAGATTCGTAGAATAATCCTTCGCTCAATGAAATTCTCAGCCCGAAAAGTAGTGCTATTCAGAACTGGATATAAAACCCTGCTTTTCGGGCTTTTTATTGCCCTCTTGTTTCATTCCTGCGACATGAGCGTAGAGAAGGAGAAGGTGGAGAAAATCTTAAACGACACCTTCTTTACTGAGCAAGCCGAGAATGTAGAGATGCACTATAGCGACTCCGGCACACTCAAAGCCATTATTTATGCCCCAACACTTGAAAGGCATCCGGTAGAGGAGCCCTTTACCATTTTTGATAAAGGCATTACTTCCTATTTTTACGGGCCCGGAGGGAAAGTGGAGAATTCCATAAAATCCAATTACGGCATCTCTTACGACAGCAAGAAAATCGTTGAACTGCGAAACGATGTTCGGGTGGTGAACATCCAACAGGAAAAGCTCAATACCGACAAGCTGATCTGGGACCAAAACACCGGAAAGATTTATACCGACGCATTTGTGAAAATCACAACGCCCGAGAATATAATTTTTGGCGAAGGCTTTGAGGCCAATCAGGACTTTTCAGAATACCGTATTTTTAAGGTCAAAGGAACCATTAGCGTCAATGAAGAAAATAAATAGAATCGCCTGGATCGTATTAGCGAGCCTTTCCCTAATTGTGGGTACCTGGGTATGGATAGATGAAGGCACTGCCCACTCTAAATTCTATATCTTCTACTTATTTTCTATCGCTTGTTTTGTCTTTCTGTTCACCAAAAGAAAAGCAGGAAGAAAAAACACAAAGCCAAAAAAAAGACGCTAATTTGTAGTGTTATACGCTTCAATGGACAGTCATTCGGGACTCATCATATTATTCATGCTTATACTCTCTGCCTTCTTTTCGGGCATTGAGATAGCTTTTCTTTCCTCCAACAAACTGCGCATCGAGCTTAAAAACAAGCAGGGTGTTTTGTGGGGGCGAATCCTTTCTAAATACCTCAAACGCCCTTCCCGCTTTATCAGCACCGTGCTCGTGGCCAATAATGTCGCTTTGGTTGTTTATGGTATTTTTATGGAAGGCGTATTGCGCGATATGTTCTATGGTGCGCCCTGGTCTTCTTATGAATTGCTGGATCTGCTCATTCAAACGACCTTATCTACCTTATTAATCTTAGTGTTTGCCGAGTTCCTGCCCAAGGTTATTTTCAACCAGAATGCGGATACTTTGCTGCCGACCATGATATTCCCGTTTCAGCTGGTTTATTATATCCTGTTTCCAGTCGTGACAAGTGTAAACTGGTTGGCCGAGCGCTTTTTGAAAATGCTTCCTGGCGGAGATAAGGAACAAGAGGAACTCCTTTTTACCAAAGTCGATCTCGACCATTATATCTCAGAAAGCGTCAATATGGACCGCGAAGAAGAGTCGGAATTGGACACGGAGGTTTTTAAAAACGCCCTTGACTTCGACCAGGTAAAGGTGCGCGAATGTATGGTGCCTCGTAATGAGGTGGTGGCTGTGGAGCTCAACGACAGTATCGAAGAGCTTTGGGACACTTTCATAGAAAACGGACACTCCAAGGTGTTGGTCTATAAAGAAACCGTAGATAATATCATTGGTTATGTGCATCAGGTCGATTTATTCCATAAGCCAGAAAGCATCAAAGCGAGCTTAATCCCAATAGTTATTGCTACGGAAGCAATGCCTGCCAACGAGCTCCTCAAGAAATTTACAGCCAATCGCAAGAGCCTTGCCGTGGTGGTAGATGAATTTGGAGGAACTGCAGGTATTGTTACTATTGAGGATATCCTTGAAGAAATCTTTGGAGAAATCGAAGATGAGCACGACGTGGAAAAACTGACAGAGGAGAAAATTTCGGATACCGAGTTCAAATTATCGGCGCGTTTGGAAGTGGATTACCTCAATGAAGTATATGATTTCATGCTCCCTGAAGGGGATTATGAAACTTTGGGTGGTTATATCATATCGCGGTACGAGAGTATCCCTGAAAAAGGAGAAACTTTGGTGATTGATAATTTCGAGTTCCATATTCTCAGTCTTGAGAGCGCCCGAATCGGCGATCTGCGTATGCGTATTTTGGAACCATAGCTATGCAAAAACCCATATTAGCCGTAGTTTGTGCTGTAATCGTTTCCAAGGGATTGATTCTAGCCGTTCAGCGAAATAAGGAGCAGTCTTATCCCGGCCTTTGGGAGTTTCCTGGGGGAAAAATCGAAGCGAATGAAAGCGAACAAGAAGCCTTGATTCGTGAGATTGAAGAAGAGCTTCTTTTGAATATTCGCCTTACCATGCGCCTCAAGCCTGTTTCCTATGAGGAAGAAGAGCGCGTCATTGAGCTTCGCCCCTATTATGCAGAAATTGCCTTTGGGGAATTGTCCTTACAAGAACATGCGAGTTACAAGTGGTTGGCCGTTTCGGAGCTGAACAAACTAAACTGGGCACCCGCCGACCTTCCCGTAGTATTTCAGGTTAGAGAAACCTTCAGGGACGTCTAGGCTCGTATTTAATGATCTCCATGCTTCGTGCATAGACAGGGTCTTTTCCGCGGTACCAGAGGTATACCTTCAATCGGTCGTCTTCTGTACGCACTTCTGGAGTCATATAATCCATTGAAATAGTCTGCCATTCTCCCCGTTTAATTTGCGGTCCTAAATATTCGGTAGTGGTGTATTTATAGGGCTTCCCCTTGTAGTTGAACTGGGTAACCAACATGGGAGGTTCAGCAGCAACTGAATCGGGGATATAGATTTCTGTATTGATCTTTAACCAGGCGTATTCCTTTTTAGTAATCTCGGTATAGCCCAATTCAAAGGCCTTGGTATACGGATGTTCTGCATCCATAAATGCGACAGCCTCCAAACTTTCATCCGGCCATTCGATCTGCATTCTATTGTCCTGATCGGCAGTAGTTCCCAGCCAAACTTCATACAACATGGAGCGTACAAGGTGACTGGTGTCCTCTGGCATTTTTTCATGCGCGGTGGTTTGCCTTTCGACCAATAAATAGCGCTCTGCTCCTGCCGGAACTGAAGTCTTTCCAAATACCTTCCAAAAGTAGTCGGCCGTCATTCTTTCTGGGTCGATAATTTTCGCTTTGAACTGCCAGAATTGGAAAATGTTTAAAAGCATAATTGCCCCCAAAAGCACAGAAGTGGCTGTCCATACCGTCTTGCCTTTTCCTTTCAGCCATATAAGCAAATAGCCCAGCGGAAAGGCCATGATAGCATACATAGAAACCATAGAACGCGAGCTAT
>JALRIQ010000205.1 GCA_023277325.1 Bacteroidia bacterium
CAAAAAGTATTGCTGGGTAGATCAAATGTTTCATGACTCGAAGATTTGACACAACAAAGGTTAAATCTTTCGAATCAAATCCCGCACAATAATCGGTGAAGCGGGACGAATCGACTTCGAAACGGAAGAATGCCCTTGTTAGCAGGCAGCAAGCCTCAAAGCAGAGGCTTCAGAAGCACAACCTTATACTTTAAACCCTCAACTCTCTTCCGATAACTATCGGGATTCAACCCATCTAATCCAACTCCACTTCCCAGGAAGCAGATTCTTTGGGATCCAATTTCTGAAAACGGCCCAGGATATTCTCAAAGCGCGGAGGAATGAGGAAGTTTCCATCCGTACCTATAACTCCCCATTTTCCGTTAAACAGCACCACGCCTTTTCCATACGAGAAAGGCAATGCTTCATCAAAAATTGCAGGAACAACCATATCCCCTTTGCGGTTGATATAGCCCCATTTGCCGTTTAATTTTACAGGAGCCAAGCCGTCGGAGAATGGCCGAAATTGCTCCAGCTTATTCGCAAAAAGAATGGCATTGGTCGTATCGAGCAATCCCCATTTTCCATCTTTATAGAAGAAATAGGTCGCTCCAGAACGCAAACTCAGGTTATCGTAATTGGGCTGAACCAACCAGGTACCCGATGTTTTACGAATTCCCATCTTATTGGTAGGAGTGATATCGCGGTAATTGGCCGATTGTCGGGTTGCCGGTCCCTGGCGTTCTCCCTTTATATTGATATAGAAAGACTCTTCTTCGTCTTCCACATAGGCCAATCCATCTATAAACTCCGCCACAAAAGTGAATTGAGGAGGAATTACCCAACGGCCAGTGCTATCGATAAAGCCCCAGTTATCTTCCAATTTACTGGCACCGGCCAATCCCTCATGGAAATCGTCGGCTTCCAAAAATTGCGGTTCAATAATGGTTTTCCCCGAGAGACTGATATACCCCCAATAGGTTCCATCGAAAACCGCCACTTTCCCCTCTTCTTCATAGCTGATATCCGCCCACACTGCAGGACTAATTACCTTGCCCTCCACAGAAAGCAGTCCCCATTTGCCCCGAACCGCATAGGCCACCGTTTGATGGTAAAAACTGCCCAGCGAATCATAGGTAGCCGCTAAATACCATTGTCCGTCGCCATTTAGCAATCCATACTTACCATTGGATTTTGCACTCACCAAAACCTGCGCATTAGCCCAGGAAGTGATAAACAGTGAGAAAAAGAATAAGCTTCGCATGGCGCAAAGGAAGGGAATTCTCATGGATTGAGGCAAGGGGCGTGTTGGTCTGGGGCGCTTTTGTTATACGAAAGTACCATTCAGCCATGATGACGGGTGACGGGATGAGGAGTGATGGGAAATAAAAAATAGCTTCTTCGAAAAGCCTAAAATGCCCTTCGTCCCGCCAGCTTTGGCCGAAGCTTTTTGTAAAGGACGAGTGAAGCGCATGCGGAGCCGAGGGAAGAGGGCTAGCTGAGTCCTCAGCGTTAAAAAAGAGTTGGTTTAAAACGTATCTGCAACAACCAATTTCACTACCTCAGTGCTTCCATCTGTTTTGGTGATATGCAATACATATACTCCGGAATTCCAGTTGATATAGCCCTTATTCTCTTCCCAGCGGATTTCCTGTTTGCTGCCGTTCATGGAATAGGCCTCAATCGATTCAACGATGCGCGATTTATAGAGTTCATCCTTCGCAGGACATGGATAAACCAAAGGGTAGTCTATATAAACAGGGTTAGGAACAAGGGTAGTTCCTCCTCCGCCACCTGGTCGGGATGGGAGATCCATATAACGGGTTTGAGTAGGCACAAACTGTCCGGCTACTTCATTTCCGGTGATTTCCACTACAGGATGACGATATTCCTGGGAGAGCCATTTGTATTCGACCTTATGCGTTGGGAAGCCAAACTTGCCCAACTGGGTTTCAATGGTGTCGGCACCGATGATATCAGAACGCACTTTCAAACATTCCATCGTATCATCCACCACGCGTACTTTTCCATACCCTACGACCTGCGTAATGCGGTATCCAGACTGGCTATAAGCGCCGACCAAAGGAATACTAACCTTCACCTTAAAAGGCGTACTATCGCGATCGCCATAGTTCAATGGAAACTGATAAACTTTATCCTCCAATTGGTAATTGCCTGCCAATGGAAGAGGCGCTAGACTGATGCGAAAACCTAATCCTTCGATGGAGTATGAGCTCGATTTTGTGGAATAAAATTGATAGACATCTTCCAACTTAAATTGTGATAAGCCAATGCTGTCGGCCACCTTCTGTCCTACTGTATTGAAGAAAAAGAAGGCATAGGGCGTTTTAAAGGAGGACTTATACTCCACCATACTTTTTACTGCAGCATTCACCGGGGTGAATACCCAAAACTGGTTGGCCCCATCCTGCGCTACCTGATTGGCATAGGCCAAGGGGTTCAAAACATTTTCGTATTTGAAGGTATCATTTGCCTTGGGCATATGTTGTTGAGTGATAGTGATCTGGGCAGATAAGTGCCAAGCTATCACCATAAAGCAGGAAAGAAGTAAGATTCGGAGGGTCATATATCAAAGATAGAAGAAAGAATGCATTTTCTAGAAGATTTCGATGGAGAGAGACGCGAGAGGGTGAGACGCGAGAGGGTGAGACATGAGAGGTAAGACATCAGAGGGCTGGCTGAAATACCTTAGTTTCAACAACTATTTGATGATGACCATCTTTTTGTGATTATAACCACTCCAATTGTAAACACGCAATTAATAAACCCCTAAGACTTCATCGGGCAAATTGGTGATATGATTAGCTGAATTGTAGGATAGATAAAAGGAACAGATAAACTGCCCGGCAGAATTGAACATGGAAACTTCAAACTCCCCCGATTGCTTTAAGCAATTCATTGTTTTCATATTGAAATCGCCATTATTCGGGCGGGTAAAGGACGAAGTCTCTACAATGTGTCTGATTGCCAGGAGGAGGATAAATAAATTCAAATTTTCCACAAAATTTGAAGTATCACAGGAACGATACATTTTGATGTTCACGATATAAACTATCGTAACAAGGCGCTTTATCCGAACTCATACTGCAAGCCGTAACGACCATACCAAAAATGAATGCTACCACTACTCTTTTCATGATTTCTACTTTTAGTTGCACAAGATCAAATTGACAAAGCCGCAGTATACTTCTATCTTTTTAAACCTTAAGTGCGAAAAAGATACAAACCGTAAATTACGTATTTTTATTGAGATTGGAAACGATTATCGAAGATGCACAACGGTGACACCATCACCACCAAGATCTATATGCTCATCTTCGATTTTTTCGATGGCCGCAAAGCCTTTGAGTTCGCGGCGGATAAGTTTTTTGAGAATGCCATCTCCACGGCCATGGATGACACGCAGTTTGTCGAAGCCAAGAATGACGGCTTTATCTAAGAAAGATATGGTCTCTTTTACGGCCTCTTCTCCCCTTTTGCCGCGGACATCCAAATCCATGCGGAAGTCGGCCATTTCCTTTTGAGCATCGTAACCGGAGCTGGCATGTTTGAGACTGCGTGCTTCTTTGCGTCCCACTTTTTCGAGGCGTTTGATATCCACCTGGGTGCGTAGTTCGCCGAATTCTACGGTGGCTTTGTTTTTATGAATTTCCAAAAGCTTGCCCACGGTATTTTGTCCGCTGATCTTCACCTGATCACCTACCTCTGGCTTTTCGTGCACCACAGCGGGAGCATCTTTTTTGATCTTATCGGCAAGTCCTTTTTTCGAGGCATCCAATTCTTTCCGCAGGTCCACTTTAGGCTTCACATCTTTGGCGGTCTCTCGAATTTCCCGGATGGTCTTTTCTATCAGTTTATTGCTGTCTTTAAGCAGCTGATGAGCTTCTTCTCGCGCCTGTTGCATTACAAGCTTACGGCGTTCTTCCAGGTTCTTTTTCAGTGCCTCATACTCTGCCTTTAAGCGCTCATAATGTTTCTCCGATTCAATGGCTCGTGCTTGCAATTCTTCGGCTTCCAGCTTTTCCTTTTCCAGACTGACCAGGAGGTCGTCGACATTCTTTTGCTTGGCGCCTACTTTCTTCCTGGCTTTTTGGATGATGGCATTGGGCAAACCAATTTTTGCAGCCACCTCAAAGGCAAAGGATGATCCCGGCTTTCCAATTTCCAGTCGGTAGAGCGGCTGCAGCTCGTCGGCATCATAGGCCATGGCTCCATTTACCAATCCTGACGAACGGTTGGCCAATAACTTCAGGTTGCTATAGTGGGTAGTAACCACTCCATAACAGTTCTTTCTATTCAGCTCTTCGAGGATAGATTCAGCCATCGGTCCACCAAACTGCGGATCGGTACCTGTTCCAAACTCATCAATCAAGATCAAGGTGCCTCTTTTTGCATGCAGCAAGAAATGGCGCATATTGTTCAGGTGCGAAGAGTAGGTCGAGAGGTCGTTGTCCAACGACTGCTCATCACCAATATCGATAAACAGCTGTTTAAAAATTTGGGTACTACTTTCTGAAGCCACAGGAACCGGGAAACCGCATTGCACCATGTATTGAAGCAGTCCGGTGGTTTTTAAACTCACCGATTTACCTCCAGCATTCGGACCCGAAATCACCAGGATTCTCCCCTCTTCATCCAAGCGGATATTCAAAGGGATGGTCGCTGTTTTCAGCTGTCGATGGTGTAGGTACAATAAAGGATGGTAAGCCTTGCGCCAATCCACCCCAAAATCTTCACGAATCGTCGGTACACAACCTTCGATATCCCGAGCAAACAAGGCTTTGGCCCGAATGAAGTCGAGTACCCCCAACTTCTGATTAAAGCTTCTTATCTCCGGTTCATGCGGCGCTACTTTGGCAGATAAGGCGCGGAGGATTTTTTCAATCTCCCTGCGTCTTTCGAGCTGTAGTTCACGCAATTCATTATTCAGTTCAATGATTTCAGAGGGCTCGATATAGAGAATCTGTCCTGAGCCCGACTCATCATGCACAATCCCTTTGATCTTCCGTTTATGCTCGGAAAGAACCGGAATAACCAAACGTCCTTCGCGCACACTTAAGTCGGTATCGGCGGTCCAGCCTTCTTCCTTTGCCTTACGGTAGAGTTGCATGGCACGTTTATGCAGTTCGCGCTCGTATTTGGCGATGGATGAAGTGATTTGATTCAGCTCCTGACTTGCGTTATTACGCATCTTTCCCTCGTCATCGATAATTTTTTCAATCTCCTGAATCAAAGATTTCTGCGGAGCAATATCGCGCAGCAGGTCGAAGAGCAAAGGACAGGTTTCCTCCCGTTGCTTAAAAAAACGGGTGGCACCATCCATGGTGCGCATCATCAGGCGTATGGAATGAAATTCTTCTTCTCTGAGGTAATAGCCATCGATTTTCAGTTTGGCCAAAGAAGGACTGACATCCAGATAATGTCCTTCAGGAAAAGCTTCCTCCTCATCAAAAAGGCGAATCCATTCTTGCACCTGCCCCAACCACAATACGATGCTTTCCCGTCTTGAGGAAAATTTGGCCTTGATAACCAATGACTTCCCAAGGGATCCATGGCAAAATCCCGCCACACGCGTCCGTATCTGATCGAAGCCAAGCTTCTCTTCAATATGTTCTGGATAATTTTTCAAGGCGGCAAAGATAAGGGATAGACATGAGAGGGTGAGACATGAGAGGGTGAGACATGAGAGGGTGAGACAAAATAAATTACCTCTA
>JALRIQ010000206.1 GCA_023277325.1 Bacteroidia bacterium
AGATTCCATTTACCGAAGATTTCGCGGAGAAACAGCGCTCCTCTATACGGACCTGGTTAGGATTCAACAGAAAATGAACCTGAAGCAGGCAGTGCTATTTCCGGTCGATACCATCGAAGAGGTCAACTTTACCTTGGCCCGCCCGGCTTACGGGAATGATATTCAACCCTTCCTTCAGGAAATAGCCGACCAAATGAGCCTGGCTCAACGCAGGGAGCAATTGCATGTAAGCCTTACTTCCGACGACCTGCCCTTTTTTATGCATTTCCTCACTCCAGGATTGTTGCAGTTTAAACTCAATGTCTTTTCAAATTCCCCTATGGACCCCAATGGGCATGCGGAAGAACCCAGTCAGGAAATGCAACAACTCTTCTCTACCATACTATTACGTTGGTTAGAGGCCGACTCGGATGAAGTATGGGGACATGCTCCACTCGACAGCACCTTGAAACAAATTGAGTACTCGGTGGCAAATGGATTGATCAGCAAAAAATATGCGGAGTCCCTACATAAGGAAATCAATACCCTGATTGATGTAATCAATGAATGGAGCTCTAGCGGACGAAAAAATGCAGGCCCGATTCTAGGTGGCAATATTAAGCTCTACCGCAGCGATTTGAATGTTGGTGAAATGAACCTTATTCTGCGTTTTGGAGAAGAAGTATCGGTGTACAAAAGCAATTATGGATATGGCTACCTGCGCACCGAACATCCGAAGTTCTGCGCCGAAACCCAGGAGTGGATAACGGAGATGGAAAACAAAGGGACTTTAATCAGCAATAGTGGAGAGAAATTTAGGGTACAGTATATCCAGGAGCTGCGCAATAGTTTAAGAGAGTCTTCATTACGTCTGGGATTAATGTAACTTTTCTTGTCCGCTGTCCGTATTTAGAGACATGCGCTTCTTCATACTTTTAACAGATTATCGGCTTCGGTCAAAGAAATGCCGAAAGTTTATATGTCCTTTCTACTAAAAAACAAAAGACTCGCGCACCACCTTTCGCATACTAAAATAATAGCAGATAATTCTTAAACTTCCTTTCAATGAGCACACCCATTTTTACCGAATCACAACGCTTTCGCCAACCTTGGCTAATACTTTTGTTTGTTGCGCTAATTGGGGGCTTTCTCTATCCTGTAATTCAACAGGTACTATTAGGAAACCCAGTAGGTGCAGAACCTGTAACAAACTTTGAGCTGGTGCTTGCGCTCATATCGTCTCTTCTTTTCACCACCCTGTTTTTTATCTTTCGTCTGGACACTGAATTATCAGATCAGGGAATTAGCGCGCGCCTCTTCCCAATTCATAGAAGCTTTCGTCGCTTTGCATGGAAGGATATTCAGCATATTGAAGTAAGGCAATACAAACCTCTTCGCGAATATGGAGGCTGGGGTATTCGATTTGGTTTTAAAGGCAAAGCCTGGAATATTTCTGGAAATAAAGGCATCCAACTGGTATTCACGAATGGCAAAAACCTACTAATCGGGACCAATAAACCTGAGGAAGTACAAAAGGCGCTCGATAATTTACAGCCTGATTTAGGCAAAGCCAATTGAGCCTTCCTATTTCACTAAATAGGGAGCCACAACAATAAAAAATACAATTAAGCTGATTAAAGAAACGATCAAGACTCCAGCTGCGGCCATATCCTTTGCCTTTCCAATCATGGCGTCTTGTTCCGGATGAAGCTTATCCATCAATACCTCTAAAGCCGAATTTAAAGCTTCTGCCATCATCACTGCACCAATACAAAGTAGCACGATAGCCCATTCGGTAGGAGAAAACCCTTTGGAGATTCCAATCAGTATGACACCAAGTGCCGCCAGCACATGAAAACGAAAATGTTTTTGCGATTGAAATAGAAACTTCAACCCCCGGAAAGCATGACCAAAACTCTTGATTTCTTTCTTTATCACGATTTAAAGATAAGCAGCCTATCCCATATTCTGTCATGTCGACCTTGCACCCAACTCAACAAAACACGTTCATCAATCCTTACAACTAGCGGATAGCAATCATCTTGAGAGCAGTCACTGCTGCCTCATCACCCTTATTTCCATGATGACCGCCAGCGCGGGCAAGGGCTTGTTCCTGGTTGTTGGTGGTTAGTACACCAAACACGCAAGGTTTATTCGTTTGCAGGGCCACATTTTGCATGGCGTTGGCCGTTGATTCGCAGATAAAATCAAAATGCCTTGTTTCTCCTTGGATGACACAACCGAGTCCGATAACGGCATGTGTTCTTTGCTGTTGAGCCATCCAGGAACAAGCCAAGGGAAGCTCGAAGGTTCCTGGTACGTGGCGTATTTCAATATTGCTTTCTTTTACGCCTGCTTCCATTAAGGTTTTTACCGCTCCTTCTAAAAGGGCATGTGTCACCTCTGAATTCCAATCGGCCACAGCAATACCGATAGAAAAAGAAGATCCATCGGGTAATGCCGATGGATCGTACTCTGATAAATTTTTAAGGCTGGTAGCCATCTTATTTTTGAGCCTCCATCATCGCGCGATTGATGTATTTCTCAATCTCAACAGATTCTGGAGCTTCTTTAAATTCTTCTTTGATGCGGGTAAATACACGCTCAGCTTTTTCATGCTCACCAATTGCATGGTAAGCAATTCCTGCTTTTTTCAAGAAATAAGGAGTAACCAATTCATTGGTGCTGGCATTTGCCGCTTCCATGTAAAGCTTCACTCCATTTTCTACCTCACCTTGCTCAACAAGTGCATCACCTTTTAGTCCGATCGCGAAAGGACCAAGGATATCATCATCTGCGTTGAAATCGCTTAAATAATCATAAGCCTCATCAAACTGTCCTAAACGGAGGTAAGCAACGCCAGCCATATAAGCGGCGAGGTTCCCGGCTTTAGTCATTCCATACTCATCAACGATATCTACC
>JALRIQ010000207.1 GCA_023277325.1 Bacteroidia bacterium
GTAACAAGCTGGCGTGCTGTTCTTAAGAAGGTTCCGCGCATTACACGAGGTACAAGACGCATTTTATCGTCTACCCACACAAAGCCGTCTTCCATACCTCCCCATGTGAAGGAGTCGACAAGCTGCGCGTACATTTTATCGGTATTGATAAAGCCGTATTCACGTGCTTGCGCTTCTCTGCCTTGAGCAACGGTTTTGATTGGAACAACCTTGTAGGTAAGTCCGTCAAGCTGGAAATAATCCTGAAGTCCGGCATAGGTTTCACTTCCAGTAGTGGTTGTGAAGTAAACCGGGCGATCCCAGAGGTTATTGGCCATGATGTCGAGCAAGATTAGGCTGGAGCGTGTGATGGCATTTCCAGGAACTTCAAATTGCATTTCATCCACAATCATATCGCGGTATTTCTCTGCCACGATTCCTTTTTGAATGATCTCATCTTTATTGATGGTAATCTTCAGTTTTTTGGTTGGCAAGAAGTTCGCTACCTGACCAGATGGGTCGCGACGTTTCGCACGAGGGTCGTCGTCGTTAGCGATAAATTTCATGATATCAGCCAATTCATAGTACTGGTCTTTGTTACCAATTTCAATCACGAAAACACGATCGCGGCGGCCTGTACGGATTTGATCCTGCTCAAAAGAAAGCTTGAATGGCTTCGACTCATAATGTGTTTGGCGCAAGCTTTCTACATAGTCGGCAGCGTTCAATAAGCTCAAGTTGACAACGCGCACATCGGTACGGTAGCCTTCCACGTTTTGTACATACCATAGTGGGTAGGTATCGTTATCCCCATTGGTAAACAAGATGGCATTTGGCAAGCATGACTTGAGGTAGTTTTTCGCAAAATCGGTACTCATATAACGGCCAGAACGGTCGTGGTCATCCCAATTTTGAGAGCCCATGAGTGCCGGACTACCTACCAAACCAATTGCAGCTGCAACGGCAACGGCGGAGTTTGCATTGAGGTATTTCTTCAAGAAGATATACAGGCCAAGAACGCCAAGCCCAACCCAGGTACAGAATACCTGGAAGGATCCCACGAATACGTAGTCACGCTCACGTGGTTCATAAGGCGGCGGGTTCAAGTATACGATAAGCAAGGCACCCGTAACGATGAAAAGTACACCATTGATCAATGTGCCGTGTTTGTCTTTTTTGTATTGAGCTGCGATACCGATGATACCCAAAATGAAAGGAATCAGGTAGTAGGTATTGCGGCTTGGGTTATTCGCCATATCGCTTGGTAAGTTGCTTTGAGGCCCGAGGCGCATCGCATCGATAAAAGGAATTCCAGAAATCCAATTTCCTTCTAATACGTCGGTTGGACGCATACCTTGATCGTCGTTCTGACGGCCAGCGAAGTTCCACATGAAGTAGCGGAAATACATGTGACCCATTTGGTATTTGCGGAAGAAACGCAGGTTTTCCGACATTTTCGGATGTCCTGAAAGTACGTTTCCATCCCTATCAGATGGGATATCTGCCCAGCGTTTGTACCCATCTACGTGACCAGGGTCGGATTGATCATAAATACGCGGGAATACCATCGTTTCATTCGGGTCATAGATAACCTCGTAATCGTGGTTGGTGATTTCGTATTTCTCCTCGCCACGGATATAACGAGCTTTTCCTTTTTCGTAGCGCACAACTTCAGTTAAGAAGTGTGGGCCTTTTAGCAACGGACGATCGCCATATTGCTCACGGTTCAGGTAATAAACCAAGGTCAATGGATCATCCGGGTTGTTCATGTCGATGGGTGTATTCGCATTCGAACGAATTACCACCATGGCATAAGAAGAATATCCGATTAGGATGAAGGCAAATGAAAGTAATATGGTGTTCCAGAGAACCTTCTGATTCTTTTGGGTATACCAAATTCCAAAAATCAAAGGAACAAGCAATAGGATGGAAAAGAAGATAACACCTGAGTTAAAGCCCATTCCAAAGCTATTCACGAACATCACGTCCATTTTAGCTGCGAGGGAAGGAATTCCAGGGATGATAAACAGCTGCACGGTAAAAAGCAATGCAAATCCAGCTGCCAAGGCGAAGATGAGGCCTTTGCTGCTGTAATCGTATTTTTTGAAGTAGTATACCAGAACGATTCCTGGGATAACCAATAAGTTCAAGAGATGGACACCGATTGCCAAACCCACGAGGTAGGCAATAAATACAAGCCAACGGTTTGCGCCTGGTTGATCAGAAACGCGTTCCCATTTAAGAATTGCCCAAAAGGTAAAACTCATAAAGAAGGATGAGGCCGCGTATACTTCCGCTTCAACTGCAGAGAACCAGAAGGTATCCGTAAAAGTAAGCGTGCCAGCAGCAACAAGTCCTGAAGCAATAATTGCTACCATATTTGCGCCACTCACTTCTTCATTTCCTGCAATGGCTTTCTTGGCAAAATAGGTGGTGATCCAAAAGGTGAACATCACACAGAAAGCACTGGTTGTTCCCGAAAGAAGGTTGACAGCAAAGGCTACGTTCTCAGGACCACCTGCGAAGAGGCTAAAAAAGCGACCGATTAACAAGAACAAAGGAGCACCCGGTGGGTGAACAACTTGCAAGCGGTAAGCCGCTGAGATGAACTCGCCGCAATCCCACAAACTGCCTGTAGGCTCAATGGTGAGCACATAGACTACCATGGCAAAGGCAAAGCTTAACCAACCAAAGAGAGTATTTAGCTTATTGAATGACATCATGTTTATTTAAATCAACCGCCCGAAAATAGAATATTTTCTCCAAGAACTGCCTCATGTTTATGGGCTTTCGACAATTAGGGTTCTTTTGGAGCATTATGAACGCGCAACCATTCTTGCATGGTAGCATTGGCTTTCTCAAAATTTTCTTTCTCAAATAGGGCATGATCCAGTTTCATTTTGAGGTAAGTGATTTTCTTTCCTTCGCTTATCCAGCGCACCTCGTAGGTGGTTCTGATGCTTAACAGCTCGTCGTTTGCGCAATCGTTCACCACGTCGGTTTGGTCCTCGAGAATTTTCATCCCTAAAGCCTGTGCACCTGCTTTTGTAAAATGATACAACATCTGGTCATCTGTTTTCAGGTGAATAATACCTCCATCCTTTACGATTTGGGTGTATTCTTTCAGAAAGCGCAATGAGCTAAGACGTTTTTTGGCCTTCCCTGCTGGTGGATGTGGGTCTGGAAACGTGATCCAAATTTCACTCACTTCACCAGGATTGAAATAGCTGCCGATTTGTTCAATATAGGTGCGGAGGAAAGCCGCATTGTGTAGTTCTTCTTCAATGGCCGACTTGGCTCCGCGCCAAAGTCGAGAACCTTTGATGTCTACCCCGATGATATTGGCGTTTGGGAAAAATTTCGCCAGGTTCACAGAATATTCCCCTCTACCGCAAGCCAATTCAAGGATGATAGGGTTTTGATTTTTGAATACCTCCTTATGCCAGGTTCCTTGCATGTCTTCCGGAAACTGAAAGGTATTGCCGAAATTCTCCATTTCGGCGAAGCGCTTTAATTTGTTTTTGCCCATTGTTGGCTTGTTTTTAATCGATCAATTTTTCCCGTTGCTGTGCGCAGGAAATGGGGCGCAAATATAATGGCTTTAGGGGCTTTGTATGCAGGGGCAGCCTCTTTTAAAACCGCTAATAATTCCTCTGTGGGAAAAGGCTCATTTTCCAAAAATAGCACGAGTTTTTGCCCTAATCGCTCGTCGTTTAGTCCTGCACAAAAGAATGGACAATCAGGAAGATGAGGAGCGAATAGGTTCTCCATTTCATCCAGCTGAATTTTAATGCCACCCGAGTTAATGGTGCGGTCTTTTCGGCCGAGAATGTCAAAGGAACCATCTTTATTGATTCGGGCCAAGTCATTTGTTACCAACGGATTAGTTATCGCTGATTCAGCTTCTATTTGAAGTGTTTCTTCTTCACTCAAAGTGATTTTTACTCCAGGTACTGGGTGGAAGTGTTCTTGGGGGGAATTTCCATTCAAACGCTTTAGGGCAATATGACTGCAGGTCTCTGTCATGCCATAGGTATGATAAATCAGAGGAGAAAGCTTTTGAATTGCGGCTGAAAGCTGGCTGTCGATTCCCGCTCCTCCAAGAAGGATATGACGGAAGCCTTCGAGTTTTTCTCCGGCCATCTCATCTTTTAGGATATCGTGAAGCTGCAATGGAACTAGGGAACAAAGTGTAAACGGATGATTTTTTTCCAGGTGATCAAAAGGCTGTGCGCTGGGAGGAATAACAGTAATGGGAACTTGCCATTCCATAGCCCGAACGAGACTCATTTTGCCACCAATGCTGGAAGGACTTAGGCTGAGAAGTATATGTTCATCTTCTTCTGGCTTCAAAACCAACCTGCTTGCTGCCGCGCTGGCCAGCATCTGTTTTCTCGAAAGTGTAATGGATTTGGACGTTCCTGTCGAACCCGATGTAAATACCTCAAACGATTCTGTGCCTTGAATCCATTGCCTGCAAAACAGCAAGACTTCCTCTTCGCCCGAGTATTCGAGGAGCGAATCATAGGAATAAAAGGTAGCGTTTAAAGTAATTCCAGGTTTAGGCATGGAGGAAATCACGCAAGGTTTGCGCAAAGGTCTCGATTTCTTCGAAACTATTGTAAATATGGGTAGAAACCCGAATGGCATTCACCTCATTTTCGGGGACAACACGAATGATGATATTTCGTTCGACACAAAAGCGCTGGAACTTAAATATATCCTTCTTATCGAGCGTAAAAGCCGTTATGCCTGCACGTTCTTCTTTTGGCGTAATTAATTTTATACCTCCTTGCTCTTCAAGTTTGGAATAAAGGCGATCATTTAAGGTTTTAATCCGCTTGGCAATTTCTGTTTTACCGAGTTTTTTATGAAACTCAACCGCCTGTATAACACCATCATACAGTGCTTTATTTTGAGTGCCATTTAAAAAGCGGCTGGCATTCTTCGCCCACCCTTCAATTCTGGGATTTCCGTCTATTAAATTCCATCCAGTATCACTGTAGGCGCCCGCGAATATGGGTTGAACCTCTACCAGTTTATCTTTTCGGATATAAAGAAATCCAGTGCCCTTTGGAGCTAACATCCACTTATGGGTGCAGGTGGCGTAAAAATCACAATTCAGCTTGCTCAGATCTAAATCAAGCATACCCGGACCATGTGCGCCATCGAGGAAATAATAGAGGGCATGCTTTTTCGCTATTTCCCCAATTTCTTCAATTGGGGATATTCGGCCATTTGTACAGGGGATATGAGGCAAGGCGATTACTCGTGTTTTTGGCCCAATTAGTTTTTCAAGAGTGTCAAGCAGTTGGTTTTTTTCGAGGGTGAGGTCAAGTACTTTAACCACGAGTTTGCATAAACCGTTGATATTCTGGGGTTCCTTCTGCATATCCCGCAGCAATAGCTTGAAGGTGCAGCGC
>JALRIQ010000208.1 GCA_023277325.1 Bacteroidia bacterium
TCCCTGCTCTTCCCCAAATGGTATGTGATTGCACCTGCCTATACCTGGGCTGGATTGGTTGGCTATTCCCGTATGCATCTAGGCGTGCATTATCCTGGCGATGTGGCAGCGGGCGCATTTATTGGAGCTGGATCCTCCGTGGCGTGTTATTATGCCAACCGCTGGCTACGGAAAAGATTGAGTGGCAGTTAGGTTGGTGAGAAATGAGGATTAAGGAATGAGGAGATAATGAGAGAGACTTATTTATCCCTGTATGCTTTTAACCACCGTGGACTGTCGACTGTCGACTGTGGACTTTATCTAGAAAATCGTAATCTTGCAGCGTGAATTTCTATCGGCAAAAAACGATTCTAATTACAGGTGCCTCTTCCGGCATTGGAGAAGCTATTGCACGTGAAGTAGCCGCATCTGGTCCGATTCTCATATTGGCGGCGCGCCGTATGAAAGAACTGGAACGTGTTGCCGATATCTGCCTTAAAGAAGGGGCTTCGGATGTATTTTGCTTTGCAATGGATGTCACAGATAAGGCACAAATCGCGAAACTGATCGAGGAAATTCAATCGCGGAACTGGAAAATCGATGTCTTTTTCAATAATGCCGGAATCTCCCAGCGCGCGGAGGTGATGGATTCCAAAGAAGATGTTGAACGCCAAATTATGGAGGTGAACTACTTTGCACCCGTCTATTTAAGCAAAGCCCTTTACCCCCTCTACAGCAAAGATGCACGACTGGTCATTATGTCGAGCCTCAGCGGTTTATTCGGTTTTCCATTACGCACAACTTATGCCGCCAGCAAACATGCCTTAAAAGGATTTTTCCAAAGTTGGCAGGTAGAAAACCCATTCCCTGCCATCTCCATGGTTTATCCGGGGAGAATTCATTCCAATATCTCCTATAACGCCTTGCATGGCGATGGAGAAAAACATGCAGTGCTGGATAAGGCCCAGGAAGAAGGAATGCCTGCTGAGAAGTGTGCACGCGTCATTTTAAAAGGCGTAGCCAAAAAGAAGAAACAAATATTGGTAGGACAAAAAGAACTCATACTCTATTGGTTCTACCGTTATATACCAGCCATTTATTATAAAATAGCCTCAAATATTAAAGCAAACGGATGAGCGAAGTAATTACAGGAATTCAGCAAGTAGGAATCGGTTGTGCCGATGTGTATGCCAATTGGAAATGGTACCGCCAAACTTTTGGTATGGATGTACCGGTATTTGATGATGCCGCTCCTGCCCCATTAATGACTCGTTATACCGGTGGTGAAGTACATAGCCGTCAGGCAGTACTCGCTTTAAATATGAATGGTGGCGGAGGTTTCGAAATCTGGAGCTTCAAAAGCCGCACACCAGAAGGTCCTTCCTTTACGCCCCAATTGGGCGATTTGGGGATCAATGTGGTTAAAATGAAAGCCCGCAATGTGGCCCATGTTCATTCTGTATTAAAAGCCAGAAATACAGAAGGTCTTGGTGAATTGGTGAAAGACCCGTCAGGAAATGACAGCTTCTGGATTACCGACCCTTGGGGAAACCCGTTTCAGGTGGTGAAGGGCGATTCCTGGTTTAAAGCCAATGCCGAAATGACCGGCGGAACCTGCGGTGTATTTATCGGAGTAAGCGATATAGACCGTACTTTAGACTTGTATACCAAAGCCTTAGGTTTTGATCAACTTGTGTACGATAAAAGCGGACAATTCGATGATTTAGATAATCAACGTTACCGCCGTGTTTTGCTCCGTAAAGCCCAAAAAAATGTAGGTGCTTTCAGCAAACTGATTGGTCATGTGGATATTGAGCTGATTCAAGCCCTTGACCGCACACCAAAAAACATCTTTGAAAAGCGCTTCTGGGGAGACCTGGGCTATATCCATGTGTGTTTTGATACCGTGGATATGGATGAGCTGCATAAACGCCTTCAACCTCTTGGCTATGAGTTTACCGTGGATAGCGCCAACTCATTTGATATGGGCGAAGCCGCAGGACGATTCTCCTATATCGAAGATCCTGATGGCACCTGGATTGAATTTGTGCAAACCCACCGCGTCCCTGTCTTGAAAAAGATCGGATGGTATATCAAACTCAAGGACAAAGAAAATCCGAAGCCCCTACCGAATTGGATGATTCGGGCAATGGGATTGAATCGGGTAAAGGAATAGTAAATCGAGGTTACGAGATTTCGATATTGGGAGATTGCGACAAAAAACCTGCATGCAACTACCCAATACGCGCAACGTCGTTCCGTCGTAATGTCGATTAAAGGCCAGAGAGAACCTTATCTTTAGGGTATTTCACCTCGTATTCGATGCGAAGTTTAATGGTTTCTCCTGGGGCGAGGGTTTTGTCCCAAATCAATTTGCCGCTGTTTTCAATAAGACGGGCTCCGCTAATGTTCACCACTTCAACGGTGATGTCTTTATTGCTGGCAACTGGGATTTGATCCTGAATCTGGATATCGATGGCGTTTTTCTTGTTGTTCTTCACCACAATCTCATACACCAAGACATCCTTTTTCTTTGAACCACTGAAATTGCTCGAGCAGAAATCTTTTAATTTGTTGCGTTCTACCACCACGCCGATGTCTCTTCCAAGAGAAACTGAAAGGGTGTCGGATGAAGTGCTCGGATCAATAAGCGTTTTACCAAGGAAGGTACCTTCAAAATAGATGCTCGCCTCTCCTATCAATAAGTTGAGCGATTCATAACCCGTTACTTTGGTGAGTAAAAATGCATCTTTCTCCATCTTAGGAACAGCGAAATAAGCATAGGTACCATTCAAATCGTATTGAAGCAAATCAACATTTTGCGCCTGGTTATTGGCCACAACTTTCATCCGCGTTGGAATCACGAATTCAAAGCTGGTATTCTTTTGATCAAAGCCAAGATCCCATTCGAAAGTTCCATCTCCAGCATCAAACGTAGAAATGATATTATTTGACAGTTTCTTTCGGTTATTATCAATTTCGTAAGTATAGCCATCACCTCCACTTTGGCGTTGCTCCAAGCCAAGCACCTGAGAATTTAATACTGGAGGAAGACCGCCAAGGTTTGGGTTTCCAGAAGAAAGTATAACTTTGGTATTCTCCCAGTTCTCACCTGTATTGTTATAGATATCCGCTTTATAATGCAGTTTAACGGGTTTCTTTAAATCGTCGACACGCAAATCATAACTCGGCACCCAGGCAGCTGATTGAACAAAATAAGACAGTTCAAAACTTTCCATCATAGAGGCCGAAGCAGTTGATACGGTCACAACCACCTCATAACTCGGTACCTGATTGCTCAGTCTGAATTCTTGAAGTTGGGCATTCATGCGCACAATCTTTTCGGTGAGTCTGCGCTCCTCTACTTTGGAATCCAAC
>JALRIQ010000209.1 GCA_023277325.1 Bacteroidia bacterium
CTTTGCAAAGCCAATAACCTTAGTGGATTGAAAGGTCACCGCTCAGTAGGTGGTTTCCGTGCGTCGATCTACAATGCCTTGCCAATTGAAAGTGTGCAGGCCTTGGTAGATACTATGCAACAATTTGAAAAAAGTAAAAACGGAGTAAACGCATAATAGCACAGATGATTCGAATATTAGCCAACGACGGCATGGAAGCCGCCGCAGTAGAAATGCTTGAAAAAGCAGGATTTTCAGTTGATACCAATAAAGTTGAGCAGGATAAACTTGCCGAAGCTTTGCAGAACTACGATGCCATAACTGTGCGTAGTGCTACCAATGTGCGCAAGGAGCTGATCGACGCATGCCCGAATTTGAAACTTATCGGTCGTGGTGGTGTAGGTATGGACAATATCGACGTGGAATATGCACGCGCCAAAGGAATTCGCGTGGTAAATACCCCAGCAGCCTCTTCTGTATCGGTTGCCGAAATGGTATTTGCTCACCTTTTTTCAGCCGTAAGAAACCTGGCGGAATCAAACCGTCAAATGCCTGAGCATGGGAAAGAAAACTTCTCAGCCATCAAAAAGAGCAGCGAAGGAGTTGAGTTGAAAGGCAAAGCAATGGGTATCATTGGCTTTGGTCGTATCGGACAAGAAACCGCGAAGATTGCTTTTGGTTTAGGTATGGATGTGTATGCCTATGACCCTTATGTGGCGGAGGCAGAAATCTACCTTCACCTCGGAGCAACCGCAGGGAATCAAAGGGTGAAAATTCCTGTGAAAACAGTTAGCAAAGATGAGGTATTGACCAAATCTGATTTTGTGTCGCTTCACGTTCCTTTTAAAGAAGGAGATACTCCAGTAATTGGCGCGCCGGAAATGGCGAAGATGAAAAAAGGAGCGGGAATTGTGAACTGTGCACGTGGTGGTGCGGTGAACGAAGACGATTTGATGGCGGCTATGGCCAGCGGACAAATTGCCTATGTTGGTTTGGACGTATTTGCCAAAGAGCCTCCGGTAGATGACCGCATCTTAAAAACCAAAGGAGTGTCTTTAAGTGCTCACGTTGGTGGTTCGACAGCAGAAGCTCAAAGCAATATCGGTGCTGAATTGGCCGATAAAATCATCGATTTTTTTAATTCATCGAAATAAGAAATTGCCGCTAATCAAAGCTTTTTCTGCGCTCAGGCCAACCCCTGAATTGGCGCAGCTGGTTTCGTCGAAGTCGTGGGACAGTAACCACAATCATATTTCTCGCGCTATCATGGGGAATTACGAGCATTCGTACCTCCATGTGGTGAAACCGCACCTGAACTTTACAGATCCTGAGCGTATTCCAGAAAAGCATTATCCTTTTGCGCGGCAGAAATTTCTCGATATGAAAAAACTGGGGGTATTGGAGCATGACCCATCCCCCTGTTTGTATATCTATCAAATCACCGACCTTCGCTTGGGTTATACCTATTCAGGAATAACAGGACTTGCGGCAGTTGATGATTACCTCGAGGGCAAAATCAAGGTACATGAGCATACGCTTTCCAAAAAAGAGGAAGCCTTGGTAAAGCACGTTGACTATGTCAAAGCGGTTGGGGAGCCAGTGCTGTTGACCTTTGAAGGAGGTTCTTGGTATGATGCCCTTATTTCTAAGGTAGAATCGGTTGAGCCTTTATTCAGCTTTACAGGGGATGAATTGGTAAAAACCGAAGTTTGGCCGATTCGGGAAGATGCAGATATCCAAAATATAGTGAACCATATGCAGGAATTGGACGCCTTCTATATTGCGGATGGTCACCACCGTTCAGCGGGTGCGGTTCGCTATTGCCAAAAGCGCCGCAAGGAAAATCCAGAGTATACCGGAAATGAGCCATTTAACTATTTCCTGGCCTATTTTATTCCTACAGATAAGCTGAAAATTTTTGAATTCAACCGTTTGGTGAAAGACTTCAGTGGCTTATCGGATGAAGGCTTTATGGATGCTTTAAAGGAGAAGTTTACTGTTGAAGAAATTGGACATAGTAA
>JALRIQ010000210.1 GCA_023277325.1 Bacteroidia bacterium
TAGGAGAAATAAAAATAGACTTTGATGTAATACAGACTACAGTCCAAACACTTTGGATAGGAGATAATAGTGACTGGGTACACGCAGAGACTTTACCGATCCTTGAGGACCTTCGCCTGATCCTCCACCTGCGGCACCACCACCAAAATTACCAATCAATACATTGATAAGGGAGCGGTTCATGGCCTGGCACATCACGATAGTAAGCAAAGTACCAGCAGAACCAACTAGAATACCCCCAATAAGCATGACCTTATTGTCATATAAAAAGCCACCAAAAGCGGCCGCCACGCCAGTAAAGGAGTTCAACAAAGAAATAACAACCGGCATATCCGCTCCACCAATTGGCATTACAAATAATACCCCGTAAAGTAAAGCCAAGGCTCCAACGCCGTAGAGCAACATGTCTGACTCAATAATCCCAGACACACTTAAGAAGGCAAGAACAAGTAAGGCCAGGAACAATCCAATATTGATGAATTGTTGACCAGGCAACATTTTATCTTTGATCTTGCCTTCCAATTTTCCGTACGCGATAATGGAACCTGAAAACGAAATTGCTCCAATGATTAATCCTGCGTACATAATGGATAGTCGGGTAAGTATATCCGCATCTCCATTAGCCAACAAAGCACTCAAACCTCCTTCAGTATGGTGCATCAAATGGCGGTATTCGATAACCGAAATCAAAGCAGCACAAGCTCCTCCCATTCCATTAAAGAAGGACACCATTTGCGGCATGGCCGTCATTTGAACACGCTTGGCCATTAACCAGCCAATACCCGTTCCGAGGGCCAGTCCGCCAAAAATGAATTCCAGGTTATGAAGGTGGTTACCTACCTCATCTTCATAGAGAAAGATGGTACCAAAAATGGCGATGGTCATACCGAAGGCCGCAATTAAATTTCCCTTGCGTGCTGACTTCGGTGAGCCCAGCATTTTCAACCCCAGAATGAAAGTAAAGGAGGAGATTAAGTATATGACGTAGAGTAAGTTCATGTTTCTCGTTTTTGACCATGGACCATTGACCATGGACCATAGCTGTTTGTGTTAAAAATTTTTAATTCCATTAGCCAATAACCATTTGCCATGGTCTATGGACTATGGTCTATCGTCTATTTGCGTTTCTTAAACATTTCCAACATGCGGTCGGTAACAACAAAGCCCCCGACAACATTCAAGGTTCCAAGCACCACAGCGATGAAGCCCAGCACCAGACTGATGGTCTCTTCGGCTTGTCCCATTACGATGATGGAACCAATAATTACAACCCCGTGGATGGCATTTGCACCACTCATCAAAGGCGTATGCAATACCGACGGGACATGGGAAATAAGTTCGATACCTACGAAAATCATTAAGATGAGCAGGTAAATGAAGTCTTGGTTATTTGCGATAAACTCGATCATAATCAAAGGGGTTTTGGGTTATGGGTTTTATGTTAGGGCGTTGATGAGATTAAGCTTGGGCGCTCGCGTTGACGGCTCCTCCAGAAATCAAACATCCTTTCGTGATTTCTTCGTCAAGCTCCCATTTGAAGCCATTTTCACCGCATAGGTGTTGGAAGAGATTTTGAATATTCTTTGCATAGAGCTCGGAAGCGTTTGTTGCCAGTGTAGAAGGAAGGTTCAGGGCACCAATAATTTTGACACCATTCTTTTCGACCACTTTGCCCGCTTCACTAATACCACAGTTACCGCCTTGCTCAACGGCCATATCGACGATAACAGCACCAAATTTCATTTTAGCTACTTGTTCTTCTGTAATCAGCACTGGGGCTTTTCCTCCGCGAACAAGCGCTGTTGTAATAACAAGATCTGCCTGAAAGAGCGATTTCTCAACGGCTTCTTTTTGTTTCTGAAGAAATTCGGCTGATACGTCTTTGGCATATCCTCCTTCTACATTCACTGCGTTCTCTGCTTTTACTTCGATATACTTACCGCCGAGTGATTCTACTTGTTCCTTGGTTTCCGGACGAACATCACTGACTTCCACCACCGCACCAAGACGTTTTGCTGTGGCAATGGCTTGCAGACCGGCGACACCAGCCCCAAAGATTAAAACTTTGGATGGGGTAACCGTCCCGGCTGCGGTCATCATCAACGGAAAAATTCTGGAAAGATGTTCCGCTCCCAGAATTACGGCCTTATATCCCGCCAAATTCGCTTGTGAACTCAAGGCATCCATGCTCTGAGCACGTGATATCCTTGGCACTTCTTCCATCGCAAAAACGGCCATTTTCCTCGCCTGCAAGGCAGCCATAAGTTCTGGATTTTGGGCCGAATAAATGAAAGACATCAAGGCAGACCCTGAAGGCATTTTTTCAACCTGACCTGAGTTGGGAGGATTTACCATGACGAACAAATCAGCTTGATAAAGGGCATCTCCTTCAAGCATGGTGGCTCCGGCTTTTTCAAAAGCTTCATTGGTGAAAGAAGAACCAAGACCGGCATCCTTTTCAATTTGCAGGGCATGGCCGTCTTTTATTAAAGCTTGCACAACAGCAGGAGAAATTGCAACACGGCGTTCCCCCTCTCTGGATTCTTTGAGTACAGTAATCTTCACGGTTTCGTGGTTTAGAAGTTGAAAATCAGGTCTAAATTAGGCTTTTTATTTTTTCTTTTTCCAAGCAATCCAAATCGCGGAGAATCCGCCGAAAAGCAAATAAAAGATTGTTTGATAACCATGGTTCAAAAGCGCAAAGGTGCTGCTGGATAAAGCCCCTAATCCATAAAGCCCCAATAGTCCACCAATTATTGCATGATACGCACCCATACCTCCGCCTTGAATGGGGAGCGTTTTAACCAAACTACCCACCACCATAACCGTAAAGGCCATTCCGAAACTGGCCCCACTGGCCGCTGGTAAAGCCTGAAACCAGAGCCAGGTGGTAAAGAAATAACAGATCCAGATTGCGGAAGAAAGCAGTGCAAAAAGAAAGACAGTGGAAGTTTTTAAACGCAGTAGGCTTTTTAAGCCGTCTTTTACCTGTTCAATCAGGTTTCTGATTTTGGCATTGATGCGCTTTTCAATCGCCATATAGATTTTATAAAGGATTACGCAGATAAACAGCGCCATTATTAATCCCGCAATAATACCCGCACTACTTTCCTTTAAGCGCTCATCTAAGGGATAAATTAGCTGGTTATCCATCCAATTTTTGAGCTCTTCGTTTTGCAGAAAAAATGCGAGTACCGAAACGAGAATTAAAAAGAACAAATCTGTTACACGCTCAATAACAACCGTTCCCAGACTCTTCCCAAAAGAAGGACCTCCCAAGGACTCCAAGGAAGCACATCGACTAAACTCTCCCAGACGCGGAACTGCCAGGTTTACAAAATATCCGAAAAGCAAGGAATGATAGATGGAAGCATACCGTACTTCTTTTCCCAGCAGCAACTGCCAACGCCAAGCGCGAAGAAACTGCCCACCCCAGGATGGAATAAGCAATAGCAGCAGGTATACCGGACGCACTGAAGCAATTTCACCTTTCAGCTCTCCCAAAGGAATGTGGCGGAAGGCCAAGTAAAAAAGAAAGATACCCAGGACCAAAAATCCCCAGTAAGCAGCATTTCGAATTGCGTTCATCCTGTTCACGAGAAACAAAAGAATTACTTTTGCAGCGAGTATGCAATTGTTCCATAAAGAATACCCCGGACCAGGGAAACCATTGATCATCATGCACGGATTATTTGGGATGCTGGATAACTGGCATAACCTGGCTAGAAAGTTTTCAAGTCAGTACCATGTTTATCTCTTAGACCTAAGAAATCATGGCCAGTCGCCACATTCTGACACCATCAATTACCCACTGATGGCCAATGACTTATGGGAATTTATGCAACAACAGAATATTTCACGGGCCTATATACTTGGACACAGTATGGGAGGTAAAGTGGCAATGGAATTTGCGCTGCGTTTTCCAGAAAAATGCTTGAAGTTGGTGGTGGTTGACATTGCCCCTGTGCCATATAAACCCGGACATAACGACATTTTCAAAGCGCTATTTGCTTTGGATATTGATGACGAGAACAAAACGCGAAAAGACCTGGATGAAGAAATGAGCGGCCTTATTCCTGAATTTGGGGTGCGTCAATTTTTGCTGAAAAGTTTGGTGAGAAAAGACGAAGGCGGCTACTACTGGAAATTCAACCTTACTGCTATCCATGCTCATTATGAAGAAATTATCGCTGCACTGGATGGCGGTAGAAGCTATGGTGGACCCACCCTATTTATTCGCGGGGAAAAATCCCCTTATA
The DNA here is from genome assembly GCA_023277325.1 of Bacteroidia bacterium. GTDB lineage: Bacteria > Bacteroidota > Bacteroidia > UBA8524 > UBA8524 > UBA8524. Next base: position 4,260 of record JALRIQ010000210.1, read on the forward strand.
TTCTCGATAAACACCTTCCTGCTATTCAAGCCCTTTTTCCAACCTATCAACTAGAAACCATCGATGGTGCGGGACATTGGGTGCATGCTGAAAAACCTGCAGAACTCATTTCGGAGGTTGAAGACTTCCTAAGCTAGAGTGAGAAACACCAACCTTTTATAGCTTACCAGGCCTTTTCAAAAGGAATTAGCTTTTTTCGGAAATACGCTTTTTTCGCATTTGTGAACGTAGGTTCATCTCGACGAAAAGTCTCGGCCGATTCGATACTTCGCCAGAGCCACATATTGCGCGATTTGTCGTAGAAAAACACATAGAGATTATAGAATCCACCAACAATCGGATCGCCATACATGCCCGTATTGTATTTAATGGTAATGGCCACGGAGTCAGAACCCGGATTAAACTCCACATTGAAATAACCCTCATGCACGATACTCCTGTTCACAATAGGCGTATCAAAAGTCATATCCGACTTACCATGAGCAATTCCCACGAGGCCAATTGGACCGCCATTCTCATTATTTACCACTTTGTTTAGCAGGAAAATAACATCTTCAATCCCGTCATTATTTCCATCAAAAAACTGGTAATGCATTAAACGAGAATCTTGAAAATTAGACGAAACCAAATCCTTTAGCCGCTTATGTTTGCTATCTACCTCAACAAGGGTATCCCCATTGTATTCCATTACAGAATAGATCTCGGTTATAAACGCGCTTCCATAACGCGCGCAACTTTCATCCAGCATAAAGTCGTCGGGTTCTGAATAGGCGTCGTATTTAATGATTTTGCCTTTTTGTCCGCCGAAGTCTGATGGAAATTTAAGCCCGAAATTTTCCGAAATCCCTCCGTCGCCAATTCCTCCATCAAAATAAAGAAACTTCAAATCCTTGCCATCCCATACATAGAGCATATCTCCGGAACTCTGTCCGCATGAATAAGAATAGATGCAAACACCCAAAATCTGGTATTTTTTGTCTAGTCCACGACTTCCAAAATTCACGAAATTTTCCCCACGATTGCTATAATAGTTTTCTTGAGGAAGATGAGCTACAATGCGGTCCTTTTGGAGAACATATATGCCCCCTGTCGTTTGCAAGAAAGCTTCATTCTTATTCTTATTGCTCTTGATGTATTTCCGCGGAATATCTATGTATTTGGACCAAACATAAGCAAACGAATCCTTCCACTCGACCCGAATCCAGGAACCCCAAATGTTTAAGTCCTGCATGGATTGTGAATCGGCCAAAGCAATTTTAAGCTTAGCACGGCGATGAAGCTTTTTCAATATCGGAGCAGCCGAATCTGCTCCTGCCCTCAAATTGACACCCTCTGAATTGATAAAGCCATATTCATATTCACTGAATTTACGTGTGAGTAATGATTCGTCGCGTAACTTGAGCTTTGAAGGACTGAGCTTGAAACCCTTCCATTCGAATAGTTCATACAAGGAATCATTATAGGCGATTGCAATTACTTCTGAAGAGCGACTGTTATAGGTCCTTCCAAAGGTTGTAGAGCCATTTAAATGCTTCAGGTCGGGACGGTCAAATTCCGTATGCTCAAGCAATAAATCTCTTTACGTCGCGCATCAATGGCGACTGTGTATTCACTTTGGTTAATTGCAATTGCATCGAGTGAGCAAACCCCCATCACCGGAATATTGCGTGCTAGTCCAAAGGTTCGAGC
>JALRIQ010000211.1 GCA_023277325.1 Bacteroidia bacterium
GGCAAATACGGTGGTATAAGTGAGTCGGTCTCGCGTTTCTTGTTTGGCTCCTTCGTCAAGCTTACCGATCTGTACTGCTTTCGCTAGGTTCTTTTCGATAGCTGCCTCTGCACGCTCAATTGCAGCGGTCTGCAAATCATAAACAATGGTTTCAAATCCTGCCATGGCAAAAACCTGAGCAATTCCGCTGCCCATTGTTCCTGCCCCTATTACCGCGACTTTCTTCATTGGGCAAAGATAAGAGACAATCAGACATAGCGAAAGGAGAGGTTGCGAGATTTCGAAGTTGCGCGTATCAATCTCTTTAACCTTGACCTTAGCCATATCAAAAAAAACCCCGACTCTCGAAAGAACCGGGGTTTTAAAATTAACTGCTCAAATCTTATCCTAATACTTCCTCAACCGGAGTATAGGCCAAATTGAATGCTTCAGATACGCCTTTGTAAACGACTTTACCGCCTACTACGTTCAATCCAAGTTTCAATTCATTGTTTTCTTTACATGCTTTCTTCCATCCTTTCGATGCAAGTTGCAATGCGTAAGGCAATGTTGCGTTGGTCAAAGCCAATGTAGAAGTGTAAGGCACCGCTCCTGGCATGTTCGCCACGCAGTAGTGAATTACATCATCAATCACATAAATTGGCTCAGCATGGGTAGTCGGACGAGAAGTCTCGAAACATCCACCTTGGTCGATTGCTACGTCGCAAATAACCGCGCCTTTTTTCATACTTGGCAACATGTCTTTGGTAATCAATTTTGGCGCTTTTGCACCTGGAATCAATACACCGCCAATAACCAAGTCAGCAGTTTTGATTGCTTCGCGGATATTGTATTCGTTGCTGTATTCTGTTTTGATGTTAGCTGGCATGATATCGTCCAATACACGAAGACGTGGAAGCGATACATCCATAATAGTTACGTCGGCACCCAAACCTGCAGCCATTTTTGCTGCTTGAGTTCCAACAACTCCACCACCTAATACGATAACTTGAGCTGGTTTTACACCGGGTACGCCTCCTAAAAGGATTCCGCGACCGCCCATTGGTTTTTCAAGGTATTTTGCTCCTTGTTGAATCGACATTCTACCTGCAACCTCACTCATTGGAACAAGCAAAGGCAAAGAACGATCAGCTTTCTCAACAGTTTCGTAAGCCAAACATACCGCACCTGTTTTAATCATGGCATGGGTTAATGGCTCATAAGAAGCGAAGTGGAAATAAGTGAAAAGCAATTGATCCTTTTTAATCAAAGCGTATTCTGGCTCAATTGGCTCTTTTACTTTGATGATCATTTCAGCAATCGCATAGGTATCTTCGATGGTAGGAAGAATTTCAGCTCCAGCAAGCGAATACTCTTCATCAGAAAACCCGCTGCCTAAACCTGCAGTTGATTGCACATAAACAGTATGTCCGTTTTTTACGAACTCCTGCACACCAGCAGGCGTTAAAGCCACGCGGTTTTCATTATTCTTGATCTCTTTTGGAACTCCTATGATCATGTCAACTATTTTAAAAAGTCCGCAAATATATATTTATTTTTTGCGCTTGACGATTGAGCAAGGGCTTTTAGATAAAATCGCCCTTCTTTCCTTTGCAAAGGGTTGATTTCCCGAAAATTAAAGCTGAAGGACAGCGCTCTCATTTTCCCCTATTTTACAGCGATAACGCTGATCTCCACATTCACATTCTTGGGCAAGGTCTTTACCGCCACCGTTTCACGCGCTGGGAAGTCGGAACTAAAATAGGTGGCATAAACTTCATTCACCTCACTAAAAAGGGCCATATCTGATAAGAAGATACTGGTTTTAACAATATGACCGAAATCCATATCTGCTTCATTCAATACCGCTTTAATATTGGCCATCACCTGTTTGGTTTCAGCCTGAATATTCTCCTGTACCAGCTCGCCAGTAGCAGGGTTTATCGCTATTTGACCGCTGCAATAGAGGGTGCCATTAGCAAGCACTGCCTGACTATATGGACCAATTGGTGCTGGGGCATTTGGGGAAGTAATGATTCTTTTTTCCATGGGGGTATGCTCGGGTTGTGTATTTTTGCGCTCCTCAACTGATTCGTTTTCGCATGAAAATAGCACTAACAGGCCCGTCAAACAGAAAAGAAGAATGGAAGTCGAAAATCGCATCGGACTGCAATATAATTGAATTTGAATTCGGTCGCGAACTCCCAGAATGTGATGTCTTAGTCGATTTAGCTTTTGATGATCATCCAGAGCGCATTCTGGCATACGGTCCTTTGCCTACTCCCCTTATCCTTTCCTGTGTAAAAGTTCAATTGATTGGTGTATTGGCCCATTTCGGAATCAATGCCAAGAAGAATGTTTACGGAATTAACGCTTTAGCCACCTTCATCAACCGCGAAAAAAACGAGATGAGCCTTGCCTTCGAATCACAAAAAGAAGCAGGAAATGAACTCTGCGCACGTTTGGGGTTAACTCCTGAATGGGTAAAAGACAGAGTGGGCTTAGTAACACCGCGTATTCTGTTTATGATTATCAATGAGGCCTATTATACCGTCCAAGAAGGAACTGCAGGAAAAGCGGATATTAATACCGGGATGAAACTCGGTACGGCCTACCCTCACGGACCCTTTGAATGGGTAGACTTAGTTGGTATTCAAGATGTTTTTGAAGTGCTTGATTCGCTCTACCAAGACACGAGGGAAGAGCGGTATAAAATCTGCCCGATGTTGAAGACAGAATACCTCGAATCTGGAGTCTGACCGAGATTGAGAGATATCGAGGTTGCGAGGATGCGAGTACCCGGTCCCTGAGCGGCCTAAATAAACTTTGATTTACACGGAGGTGAACGGCCAGTCGAAGGGCCGATGACCAAGGTTGTGAGATTGCGAGTTCCTGGTCCCTGAGCGGCCTAAACATACATTTAGTTCTACAGAATCAAAGGGCCAGTCGAAGGGCCAGAGACTAGGGTTACGAGAATTCAGAATAAACGCCAATGTCTTAACAATTTTTTGACAGAATTGTGACAGGCCCTTTTCACGTCCCAATTTAAATTGCACTATACACTTCGTGCGATGAAAAAACATGACTATAAAAGATTGGAGATTTATAAAAGGAGCCTCAACCTTGCCTGTGAAATCATTGAAATATGCGATGAAATTCGACCGTTTCGTCTAAGTGATCAGATTGCTGCGTCATGTATTTCGATACCAAGTAATATTTCAGAAGGTTCAACACGAAAATCCATATCCGATTTCAAGCGATTTCTTGAATATGCTTCGGGTTCAGCTGCGGAGCTTGAGACTCAGCTCATCATCTACAAAAGGACTAAACATGCAAAAATTGAATCCGCAGATAAATGGTTACTCGAAATCGATTCGTTATTTGCGATGATTCAAGCATTTTCCATTTCCCTAAAATACCGAACCTAAATATTCTCGAAATCTCGAAACCTCGATAACTCGAAATCTCTCTTAACTAGATCGACTGAGGAAATCTTCGTAGGCTAGTTTAATCCCCTCTTCGAGTTCTACCTTCGGTTTGAAGCCCAACCTGTTCAGAGTTGAAACATCCATCAACTTACGTGGGGTGCCATCTGGTTTGTCGGTATTGAAGC
>JALRIQ010000212.1 GCA_023277325.1 Bacteroidia bacterium
AGCCTTTTAGGATATCGGCAATAGCTAGCGCTGGGTTTAGTCCATGTTCAGGTTCAGCAGCATGGGCGGTTTTTCCATGAAACTTAAATGTGACACTCTTCACCGCTGCCGTAAATGAACCTTGTCGGTAAACGACTTCACCTAAGGGATAGCCGGGCAAATTATGGTAGGCAAAAATGAAATCAGGTTGGATAGCGTCAAATTTCGAGTCGGCCAACATGGCTTTGGCTCCTTCGCCATCTTCCTCGGCCGGTTGAAAGAGCAGGTGCACTTTCCCTTTTGTTGGCGGTTTTTGGTGCAGCAAGGTGGCTAACCCCAATAAGCTGGTGGTATGGCCATCATGCCCACATTTATGCGATACGCCCTCATAAATAGATTTATAGGAGAATGAATTGATTTCCTGGATTGGCAAGGCATCGAGTTCGGCACGAAAAAGCAAGGTTGGACCTTCGTTTCCGCTATCGTAGGTGGCAATGATTCCTGTTCCACCTATTCCATGAACGATGCTGTTCGGTTCGAGTTTTTCGAGGTATTGGCGAACCCGTTTTGCTGTTTCCTTTTCATTTCCAGAAACTTCAGGGTACGTATGAAGTTCTTTTCGAAACTTCTGCAAAGTTTGAAATTGGGAATCAGAAAGAGCTGAGTTTTTTTGTGACATGACTATCATCCTTCTTGGGAGTATAGTTTAGCCATTCTTGGCGGAAAATGAAAGGAAGTCCCAATAAAATCGGGTTCCGGAGCGAAATTAATCGTTTAAACGAAACGTAATCGGGTAATACATGTACACAGGAATGGTATCCCTTCCACGGTTTACTGCAGGGTTCCATTTGGGCATCATATGGAAAACACGGAGTGCCTCTTTTTCAAAATTGGGTCCATCGGGTGTGGAACGAACAACGCGCACATTTGCTACACTTCCATCGACACCAACGCCAAACTCCAGGATAACTTTTCCTTCAATGCCAAGATTTCGTTCTTGTTCTGGGTAATTAATGTGCTTCTTTAAAAACAAACGGAGACTATCTTCTCCTCCTGGAAATTGGGGCATTTGTTCGGCGAAACGTGCGGTGTCTTGTGGAATAGGGATTTTCCCGAGGAGTTCAATAGGAGGTTCAATAGGTTCAAAGGGCAAAGGTTCAGGTCCAACTTCTCCCATTATTTCAATATGGATGGGTTGTGGTGGAGCAGAGAGGTTCTTATATTCATTGCTATCAAGTACTGAATCGCTGAGGGAGTTTGTTATGAAAGTGTCTACTTGTTCCAGGCTGTCGACCAGCATAACTTGTCCGACGGTGGTCGGTTGCCCGCAGGATGCCAAAAGAAGACTGGCAAGGGATAAGGCATAGATGCCAGAAGGAAACCAGCTCGTCTTTCTTTCTATATTTGGATAGATGCTTAGCGTTTTGAAGTGCTGAACTACGGGCTTTTTTCGCAGTCTGCCACAGGTCCTTTGCCCTTTTCGCGCTTGAAGGGTTTTAATAATTTCTTCCTCGGGCATTTGGGTGAAGTCGATCACCGTCATGGCACATTTTTCACAATGCCGACCTTGTTCGTTCGGTGTCATCTTGTCCCAATTTTCAGAACAAGGTTTTTTGATGGTTGCGTGTAATTTTTTCATGAGCTCGGTGGTTAATGCCTAAACGTGATGAAAGGTAAATGGATGGAAAAAAAGGGTTCAGGGTTCAGGGTTTCCTCCCACGCTGACTATGTGCGTCGTAGCGTATGCGAAAGTGTAATAAGCTGCAGCGGACAGTTGACGTGATGACGAGGAACGGGATTAGGGGCGTATCTCGCTTAAAGTTTCAGTTAATCTGTTTTAGGAAGAGACAGAGGCCATTTCTCCTCACTCCTTATTCCTTATTCCTCACTCCTAAATCCTCATTCCTCAACCTTAAACGCTCAACCCTCAGCCCTAAGCCCTCAACTCTTCTATTATTTTTTTGCTATGGTCTATGGACTATGGTCTATCGTCCGCTATCTTTGTCGCCATCATGACAACGGATCAACTTAAAGATTTAAGAGGCCGCGTAGAGGCTTTGGGGAGGTATCTTTGACATCCCCAATAAATTACATCAGGTAGAAGAAGGGGAGATTATTTCTCAATCGCCCGATTTTTGGAACGATCCAAAAAATGCAGAAGCACATTTAAAAAAACTCCGTGGGATTAAAGTCTGGACCGACGCACATGCGAAAGTGAATGCAGCAGTCGAGGATTTGACAGTACTCAAGGAATTCGCCGATATGGGCGAGGCCACTCCTGAAGAAGTGGATGAAGCGTATGCTATGGCTTTGAAAGAAATTGATGAGCTCGAATTCAAAAATATGCTCAGTGGGGAAGAAGACCAACTTTCCTGCATCATAGAAATCAACTCAGGTGCTGGTGGTACAGAATCTCAAGACTGGGCAGAAATGCTCATGCGTATGTACATCATGTATGGAGAAAAGCAAGGGTTTAAAGTAACTGAACTCGACTACCAGGCAGGAGATGGGGCCGGAATCAAATCATGTACTCTCCAGATGGATGGTCAGTTTGCATTTGGCTATTTAAAAGGGGAAAATGGCGTCCACCGTTTGGTACGTATCTCTCCTTATGATGCCAATGCCCGTCGCCATACCTCATTTGCGTCGGTTTATGTATATCCTTTGGTGGATGATACCATTCAAATTGAAATCAACCCGAATGATGTGGAGTTGCACACTTCACGCTCTGGTGGTGCGGGTGGACAGAACGTAAACAAGGTAGAGACAAAAGTAATGTTGACCCATATTCCAACTGGAACAGTTATTATCTGTCAAACAGAGCGTTCACAATTAGGTAACCGTGAGAAAGCGATGGGTATGCTGCGTACTAAACTATTCGAAGAACAAGTTCGTAAACAAGAAGATGAAATTTCAAGACATCGTAAGACCTTGGTAAGTACTGGAGACAGAAGTGCAAAGATAAGAACCTATAACTGGCCACAGGGGAGGGTTACAGACCATCGTGTAAATGTAACATCTTATAATCTTGATGCTGTAGTGAATGGAGAA
>JALRIQ010000213.1 GCA_023277325.1 Bacteroidia bacterium
CGATACCCGGAGCTCCCGCAAGCACAAATTGATATTCTGGGAAGTCCTCAAGCACAGATAACATGATTGGTAGTTTCACCTGAATTTCTTGTTTTCTACTGCCAGGAAGAAGCGCGATGATTGGTCCATTTTCCAGGTTCCATCGTGAGCGGAAATCGGATTCCTCGTCGATGGTTTGTATCGCATCGAGCAGGGGATGGCCGACAAAATGAACGGGATAATTATGCTTGGCATAAAATTCCTTTTCGAAGGGCAGAATCACGTACATGTGATCTACAAAAGCTTTGATTTGTTTAATACGTCCTTCTTTCCATGCCCAGATTTGGGGCGAAATATAATAATGAACGGGTATCCCCAATTCATGGGCAAACTCCGCAATGCGAAGGTTAAACCCCGGATAGTCGATAAGGATTAAAGCATCGGGTTTATTTGCGGCAAGGTCGGCTTTGCACTGTTTGATAAAGCCAGTAACCGTCCTTAGATTTTTTACTACCTCAAGAAAGCCCATGAAGGCCCGCTCTTTATAGTGGCTCACATTGGTGCCACCTACCGCCTGCATTAAATCGCCACCCCAAAAACGAAAGGATGCTTCACTGTCCTGTTTTTGAAGTTCCTTCATCAGATTAGCGCCATGCAAATCACCGGAAGCTTCTCCTGCAATGAGGTAGTATTTCATGCCTGCAATTTAAAGTAAAGCATGAGTATACCATAAAGCAGGGTAGCCATCATAACACCACGAGCTGCCCAAAGCTTATCGCGCCATAAACAAAGAAAAAATAAACCTAAATTTCCAAGTACGGCCAGTACAATAATGGCCGAGGCTATTCCTTGAGCCACAGCGGCATCTATAAAGCTTTCTAAACTGCTTTCTTTGAACTTAAACAAATACATCAATGTCATGATGAGGGCTGGCACTAAAATGCCCAGGAAAGCGCCTAAAGCGAGTTGTTTGTTATTGTACATGGAAGTTCCATCGGTTTAAAAATGAAATTTGATGGTGGTCGGTGAGGTCGAACTGAACGGGTACCACCGATACATAGTTATGCTTTAAAGCCCACTCGTCGGTATCTTCTCCCTGGTCATCGTTCACAAAATTACCCGTCATCCAATAGTATTGTCGTCCGTTGGGGTCTGTACGCGCCACAAAGTTCTCCTGCCATTTAGCCAGAGCTTGCCGGCAAACTTTAACACCTTGAATGTCTTGACTGCTCTCCACCTTAGGGAAGTTAACGTTGAGCAAAGTACCTGCTGGCATTTGCTTTTCAAGAACTTCCTTGGCTATTTGCCGCACATAGGGAAGGAGGGGTTTAAAATTGGCCTTATAGCTATAATCCAATAAGCTGAATCCGATAGAAGAAATTCCTTCAATCGCACCTTCCACTGCAGCCGACATCGTTCCTGAATAAATCACATTAATCGAACTATTCGAGCCATGATTGATGCCTGATACCAGTAAATCTGGTTTTCTGTCTAATACCACATCTACCGCCAGTTTAACACAGTCGACAGGAGTACCGGAGCACTGGTAGGCTTTGATGCCGGGATACATGTCAACCTCATCGAGTCGGAGTGGTTTATTTAGGGTGACGGCATGTCCCATTCCCGACTGAGGACTATCTGGTGCGACAACCACCACTTCACCCAGTTCCTTCATTACCTCAATGAGGTTGCGGATTCCGGGGGCGGTGATGCCATCGTCGTTGGTTACGAGTATAAGGGGTTTTTCTGTCATGCTTAGGCCATTCCTGTTGGTCCACCAAAGTTCATTGGAATAGGTGGGTTTTGTTGATCATTGATTTCAATTTCACCGAAGGTTTCTTCGTAGCGTGAAATGTTTTCACCCAAAGCCATCAAAAGTCTTTTTGCATGATGGGCTGTCAGGATAATACGTGATTGCACTTTTGCCTTCGGAATTCCTGGCATGATGCGCACGAAATCAACGACAAATTCGGTATTGCTATGGTTGATGATTGCTAGGTTGGAATAGGTTCCTTCAGCAATCTCTTCGTTGAGTTCTATTTGTAATTCGTTCCCTTTTGGGGCATTGTTTTGATTGTCCATTTTAAGTCTTTAAAGTGTAAAACTAGGAAAAAGCAGGGAGCTCTCCTTTTGTATGCCCGGTTTAAGGCAAAAAAAACGCCGAAGCAAAAGCTCCGGCGTTTTGTCATATAGTCTGAGAAAAATTAGTTGGCTAGTGCCTCTTCTTCTTCTTTAGATGCCATAAGCAAGTCATACTCTTCTTGAGATCCTACTACAAGTTTTTCGTATTCTCTCAATCCGGTACCTGCAGGAATAAGATGTCCAACGATAACGTTTTCTTTCAATCCTGTCA
>JALRIQ010000214.1 GCA_023277325.1 Bacteroidia bacterium
TAAAGACGCCCCCGTGGTTTTAAGAAATTCCTTTTCAGGTGGAATCAATAATTTTTATGTGTTTTGGTATGGACAGAATGGTAGCCTGATTCAGACGAACAAGCCTTCGACGAATCAGGATAGTCTTTTAGTCGCACCTACTGCGAATTCGAGGTATTTTGCGGTGCTTACCGATAGCTGTGCAGATTATCTGGATACGGTATTTTATGAGGTGGCCATTTTTGATACCATGACGGTATTCCCTCGTTTTCAGGACACCTTAATTTGTTATGGACAAGAAGTTGAATTGGCGGCCTATGCATTTCATCCAAGGATGGACAGCATTTCTTTTGCCTGGAAGGAGATAGGAAATCAGCTTTTAGTGAGTATGGATTCGCAGTTTCGCCAGAATTTTGTGAAGAAAACCACGTATGAATTGGTCGTTCAAAATACCTGCAACCAGGAATCAAAACAGTTTCTATTTGAAGTGGATGTGCACCCACCACTGAGCAATAGCCTAATTGAACAATACGGGCGAAATATTCTCTGCAGCGGAGATACCTTGATTTTCATGTCCAATGTAACTGGTGGCGTTTCTCCCAATAGCCTTCAAACTATTTGGGAATTTGAAGGGGTAAAATCGAGCAGGGATTCCCTTTTTATTTTTGCAGATTCGCTGTACTTGCTCTACCCTGGAAAGCAAAACTTTACGCTCACAAATACTGCAGAAGATGGTTGCACTATACCAAATGACACAGCTTACTATAGCTTTACTTTGATTCCAGAGTTGGAAATCAATCAACTAATTGGACTGGATACGGTGCTTTGTGCAAATCGTGATCAAGTGCTTGAACTGGATGTGTCTGGAGGATTGGGGGATACAGCCTACGTTCGTAAATGGCGTTGGAATAATTCGCTTTTAGCCAGTACGGATTCATTTATTCTTTCTGCTTCAACGTTTAGCTCCGGGCAATTGCAAAACATGGTTGCCCTTGTTGAAGATGGTTGCAGTAATTCGGACTCAATTGGTTTTCAGTTTTTTATTCCTAATCCGCCAGTAGTCTATATTCTTGGTATGGATACCACTTTATGCAATGGATCCTTCGCCGCATGGAAGAGCATTGCTTCGGGAGGAATCCCTTCAAATTTTGTCTATACCTGGCAAATAAATGGGCAAACGGTTTCCATAACAGATTCATTTGATTCGGTGTTTACGCATGAAAAAGTTAGTTCAGACAGCACCCTTTGGTTGAGTCTTACCTTATCCGATGGATGCGCTTTGGCTCCTTCCTCTGATTCTATTTTCATTCAAATCAAGGCAAACCCCATTGCCAGTTTTGAATCAGACTCGATGATGCGGAACCAATTTTCAGACACCTTAATTTGCCGGGGTGAAGAAATTGTGCTGAATACACGGGTATTTAATCAGCTATTCGCTCCTCAAGCTCTTTTGTATGAAAATGGTGTCTTGGTGAATAGCAGCGGAAATTTTATCCAGAAGAATACAGATAAATATGCAGGGGATAGCTTGGTTTATATGGCAGTAAGTCAGGCTGGCTGTGGCACAAAAACGGATACTGCAGTAAAGGTGATTCGGCTTCGGAAAGCACTTCAGCTCCAGTCAATTTCAGATTCGGTGGTCTGTGCAAATACCACAGTACGTTTTTTCGCGATACCTGAAGGTGGACTTTCATCAAACTATAATTTCCAGTGGTCTGAACTTCCTACAAGAACAATTATCGGAACAGATTCATTTCTTGATTTACAAAACATTGCGCAGCCATTTACGCTTGGTTTAAAACTGACAGATGGCTGCACCTTAATTGAGGATAGCATCTCTTTTGAGGTAAGCAGTTTAGCCCCACTTTCTATACAGCTTGATGCCTCTGCAATTTGCGCGGACACAATTGAGCTCACTGCCTTGGGCCAGGGCGGAAAACCAAACGTATATTCGTATTCCTGGTTCAGAAACGGTATTCCTCAAGCGCAAACACAATCGTCTCTCTTCCTATACCCTAATGAAATCAACTGGATAAAGGTTGAACTGAGCGATGGCTGTTCAGGTCTGTTAGCGGCCGATAGTTTACGTATCTCTGAACGAGTAAAATTCACCGTAAGTGATGCGCCCGACTCCGTTTGTGCTCCTTTTGAAACGAATTGGGATATTCAGGCTCAGGGAAATACCCCGGTGGAGATAAGGTGGAGTGAACTTCCTGTTTTAAGTTGGAAACCAAGTTCAGTGCAAGCTGTCTATCCTGCTTCCGATTATCAATTTGTATTTCTTGCTGAAAATGAGCTCGGTTGCCAATCAATCATTCAGCAAAACGTGCGTGTAAAACCAATTCCTTCTGTGGATTTTTCCTGGAGTCCCGATGCAATTGATGATGAAAATTCTCGTGTAACCCTGACGGCGGAGAAAGCGAGTGATTTCATTTCCTGGTATGTGAATGATGAATTTATCCAAGCCAATCAGAATTCAGTTACTTATGAATTTAAAGATACCGGGAACTACCGTGTTAAACTGATTCGTAGCGAAGAAGGGTG
>JALRIQ010000215.1 GCA_023277325.1 Bacteroidia bacterium
CTTTAAGCCGCCCTTTGTTTGAAAACCTTGGCGCAGACCTACTTCCATCGTATAACCCGATTCAGATTTTAATTCGGAATTCGGATAAATATTCACCGGACCTGCGCTGGTACGAATGAAGGATTCAGACACAACAGGGAACCGATAACCTTGTCCGAAGCTGGCCCTTAAAAAGGTCGCTTTTGCCGCTTGGTAGTTCACCCCAGCTTTTATCACCGGCTTTCCTTCTGTATACTGCTCCAGCCGGAAATACTCATAACGCGCACCTGCACTAAAATTCCATCTGCCCGTTTTTAAATCTCCCTGAACATAGGCCGCATGGTTTTGCTGAACTCGCTGTCCTTGGAACATGGTGGCATTGGTTTCGCCGTAATTGGTCACTAAACCGGTATTCAGAATCAAACCTTTTTCCTGCCAACGCTTCCATTTTAAACGGTATTCGGTATAGATAGATTTGGTCGCATTGCTCTGATCTGGTTCTCCACTTACTTGTTCAATGCCGTTTACCACATCGTAGAAACGCATTTGTAAATAATGCTCTGTATGAGTGCCCGTGAATGTCACATAGGGATCTACATTTAATCGGCGGGAACTGTTCAATCCATAACTGGAATCCAAACTGGTATAGGCGTATTCATAATTTTCCCAGAGCAAAAAGCTTCCTGTTTTTCCATACAGCAAGTTTCCGTTCAAACCGAAATTCCACTTTTTGTTTTTGCTATAGAAACGCGTTTTCCCGCTAAATCGAATACGCTTATCCTGGTCGCCCATGCGGTAGCCTTCATCTATCAGGCCATTTACCGACATTACATATTGAAAGCGGTCATAGCCTTTTCCATATAAAAAATGACCACCAGACTGGGTGAGAAAAGTTTCAGAAGCCGGTTTCCAATTCCAATTTGCACGAGAAGGTTTATCGTAAACTCCGGCATAGGTCGAGGCCGAAATCATTTCTCCATTTCCTGGCCAAGCAGTTCGAATATTTATAACCCCATTCAACGCTGATGAACCATAAAGCACAGAGGAAGAACCTTTGATGACCTCCACCTGCTTTACATTTTCAATCGGGAAAAAGGACCATAGAGCTTGTCCGGTGCCCGATGCCAACATGGGCATATCATCCACCAAAACACTCACCCGACTTCCGGTGCCGTAACTCCAACCACTCCCTGAGCGAATATTGGCTTGTCCGTCGGTGCTCGAAACCCCCGGAACTTGCTGCAAGGTATTTTGAATGCTGGTGGTTATTCGGTTTTGAATGAGGTAAGGCTGGATGGTAGCGATACTTACCGTTGTCTCCACTTCCCGCTGATTTTGTTTTCCTGCGCTGACTACAACAGGCTCTAAAAATCTTGAACTTTCTTCAAGAAATATTTCCTGAATACCCGGTTTTATCCAAAGCGTATCGTTTCGGTAGCCGATATAGGAGACAAGTAAAAACTTTTGTTCATCTAGAACATGGAGCTGAAAGTAGCCTCTTTCATTGGTGGTGGTAGCATGGTCTGCATCTGCGAATACCGTTGCACCAAATAGCGCCTCATTAGAAGCTTTGTCGCGCACAAATCCTTCAACCTGCTGTTGAGCAGAAGAAGCATTTATTCCTAAAGTCAATTGCACAAAGCAACTAAAAAGGATGGCGACGAGTCTTTTCAAAAATGAATTACTTTTGAACCGCAATATACCTTGTCTATGAAGAAATTAATACTAACCCTCACTTTTGCCAGCCTTGCCTATGGTGTAATGGCACAATCTTGTACCCCTGACCAGACCATTACCAATCCGGGAACTTACCCGAATATCCTACCTGATGGAACTGCCGGAAGCTATTATGAAGAGTCTGTTCAATTCCGCATTCCCGCAGATACGAATGTTGACTTTAATGGTACAATGGTAAATGCTGTGATCGACTCCATCAAAGTGGTGGATGTGAAAAATATTCCTACCGGCGTATCCTATGCCTGCAATCCATCGAGCTGTGCATTACCCGGAGGCAAAACCTCATGCGGTGTTTTGTACGGTACCATTGATGGCTCGGCGCAAGGGACTTACACTTTCGTAATTCCTGTGATTATCTATGCCCGAGTTGGTGGCGCATTTCCTTTGCAACAACCAGATACTATTTATGGATTGTCCATGAATGTAAATACTCCGAACAGCACCACCCGCATTATGGATGAGAAGCTGGTAATTTATCCAAACCCAGCGCAAGGAAACATGAATATCGCCTTGACTTTCCATGCCGGACAAGCAGAAGTAAAGGTATACGATCGCCAAGGAAAAGCATTGAACCTTGAGATGGAAAAAACTGACAATGTTATTTCTTTAAAAACCGCTACTTTGCCTGCAGGTATTTATTATGGAATGGTACAGCGGGGCAATGAAGTTTATCGCTTCCACTTCATCAAGAACTAAGATATATTCTAAGTGCTTCCTGAAATTCAGGATACTGAATCCGGATATCGTAAACCGCCTTACCTACCGTTGTAAGTAAGGTGCAGTTTACCTTTCCGGATTTATTTTTTTTATCGCCTAGCGCGTAGTTCCAGATCTCAGTTCCTTCCTCCAGTGCGATAGGTGCTTTAGGGAAGAGCGATAATAAGGTTTCTCGAATATGAAGAATATCTTCGTGCGTAAGTCCTGTTTTGGCCGAGACAATGGCTTCCATAAACATGCCCGCTGCAACCGCTTCGCCATGCAGTAAATCTCTTCCCTGTTCGAGGCAATATGATTCGATGGCATGTCCCAGGGTATGTCCGAAGTTTAGAATTTTTCTCCGCCCTTTTTCATGCGGATCATCATCTGTGATTGTTCTTTTGATTTCTACCGACTTTTCAATCTGCAACTTAATCCGGCGTTTATTCAGCACACGAAGCTCCTGCCAATATTCGGCGTCGGCAATTAATCCATGCTTCAACATCTCCGCATAGCCTGCCATAAAATAGCGTTCGGGCAATGTGTCTAAAAGGCGTGGTTGAATGAACACCATGACTGGCTGAGCGAATACGCCAATCATATTTTTATATACCCGGTAATCGATACCTGTTTTACCTCCTACTGATGCATCGACCATGGCAAGCAAGCTGCTTGGCACCTGAATAAAGTCAATTCCACGATGAAAAGTAGCGGCACAAAATCCACCGATATCGCCAATAAGGCCCCCACCGAGATTAATTAATACCGAATGACGGTCTGCTTTTCCATGGAGTAAGGCATCCCAGATTTGGGTGCAGGTATCCAGATTTTTATTGATTTCTCCCGACTCGATTTGAATCTTTTGGTACTTGATTTCATCCATCAAGGGCAGGCAGTGCTTCGCCGTGTTTTCATCAACCAGCACAAAGACCCGCGAATACTTTTTCGACTCCAAGTAGTTTTTCAGGTAATTCAGCGCCTGATCGCTAACAACGATATGTTCTCCGATTAAATGCATCAATACCCACGTTTCACAATACCATACCCCACGCGCGCTCCACTGTATTGATCGACAGGTGCATTCCCTAAAATTGTTTCGATACGTTCCATCACCTCTTCCTCCAACACAATATCATTGGCCAATACATTTTCTTCTATCTGTTCAGGTTTGCTTGCTCCCATAATAACGGAAGTTAGCGGTTTCTTCTGCAGTATCCAGGCAAGGGCCAAACGTCCCATTGGCATGCCCAGTTCATCGGCCAGTTCTATCAATTGATCTTGTTGTTCAAAGTATTCGTCGGTCATGCGTTTCGTTGGGAAAAAATTCCCAGCAGCCTCATGGGCCATGCGTGAACCTTCTGGTGTATGGTCCCGTTTGTATTTGCCTGTAAGAAGCCCTTGTGCTAATGGAGAATATACCACGAGACCCAACCCGTTTTGCTCGCAAACATCCATTACATCCACTTCCAAAGAACGGTTCAGCATATTGTAAATTGGCTGATTGGAAATGGGTTTATGCCAGCCATTTTTTTCGCAGATATGGACAGCATTCAAAATCTGCACGGCGGTCCACTGACTCACTCCCCAATGCAAAATATAACCACGTTCTACCAAATTATGCATGGCATAACAGGTCTCTTCCAGGGGTGTATCCACATCGTAGCGGTGGCATTGGTATAAATCTATATAATCTGTTCTTAGTCTTTGAAGCGAGTTTTCACAGGCTATGCGAATATGTCTTAAGCTCAGTCCCTGGTTCATCCAATGATCCGACATCGGACCAAATACCTTGGTTCCTACAACAATTTGATCTCTGTTGATCAACTTCAGGTATTCCCCGAGCGTCTTTTCTGCTTCACCGCGGTTATACATATCCGCCGTATCAATAAAGTTTATGCCCAATTCCAACGCCTTATCGAAACAGCCAATGGCGGTTTCTCGCTCCACATGGGTGCCGAAGGTTAACCAAGTACCTAAACTCACTGAGGAAATGCGGAGACCAGAATCTCCTAGTTGACGGTATTGCATAGCTGGTGAATTATGTTGTTGATTTGTACTATTGTCAAAAATAAACAAATGGCTGTCAAAAGACCTAGCACCTGGAAAGAATGGGTAGAAGTATTTCTGCGCCTCGTACTCCTCGGATTTCAAGGAGCACTTTTCTGTATTATCCTCTACCGGGTGGTGCCGGTTCCGATGACTCCGTTGATGGTGATGCGGGGCTTTCCATTTGAAAAAACCTGGGTACCCTTTGAGGAAATCAATCCCGTGGTGGTGAAGGCTGCTATAACTGCCGAAGACCCCAAATTTGTGGACCATTATGGATTTGATCTTGCTGCCATAAAGGAATCGATTGAGAAATCCATCGACAAAGGCAAAAAGCCCAAAGGACGCAGCACCATATCGCAGCAGAGCACAAAAAACCTCTTTTTCGGTACCCGTAGAAGTTGGGTTCGAAAAGGACTAGAAGTTCCTTTGACCATTTGCGTTGAAACCTTTTGGACCAAACGCCGCATCATAGAAGTCTATTTGAATATTATCGAGATGGGAGACAAAGTTTATGGCATTGAAGCCGCAAGCCAGAAATACTTCAAGAAAAAAGCGAGCAAACTGAGCAAAGCGGAAGCTGTGGCTATTGTTATTTGTTTCCCGAGTCCGTTGAAACGCATTCCCAATAAGTTAACGGCCACCTTGCGCAAAAAACAAGGTACAATACAGCGCTGGATGAGTGGATTTGAGCCTGCTCCTAAATGGTGGTGGGAAGAATAGGAGCCTTCCACGCATATTTTCAAAATCGACCATTACCTAAAAACCAGCTTGTTTGCATTTCCAGGATTGAAGTCGGAGAAAAAACTGAAAAAGGTATTTAAAACACGCCTTTGCTCATCTCTCGACTTTTTGAGACTGTATATGTATACCTTCTCCAAAATGGAAATCAATTATGAGTTGGTTTTGACCACCAGTAAAACCCGCCGTGGTTTCGAT
Organism: Bacteroidia bacterium; assembly: GCA_023277325.1. Classification (GTDB taxonomy): domain Bacteria; phylum Bacteroidota; class Bacteroidia; order UBA8524; family UBA8524; genus UBA8524. The sequence goes on from JALRIQ010000215.1 coordinate 5,398, forward strand.
CCTGAATTCAATTCATGGGATTATTTGAGTGTTGCGTTATTCTATTTCCCAGAGCTTAACCTCTACCTGGACCCATTTGAGCGTGGTTCTCGTTCAGGAAGAATTGATCCAAACTATCTGGGTCAGCAGGTATTGTTCTGTCACCCTTACATGAGTGGCACCACTCCAAAAGCTACCACAAGGGTTAGGTGGATTAAGAAAAACAAGGCTGAAGACAATAATAACCTTCATGAACTTTACCTCGACTTACAAAATTGAAGGGAATACCATTGTGATTGAATGCCATGAGTACTATAATGACCTTGAATATCCGCTTATTCAATATGATGAATTTGCCAAAGTAATTAATGCTGCGGCCGACTTCAACAAGATTTCAATTCTGATGGAGAAAAAGACAGCTGAATAAGCACAGCAATAAACGAATAAAAAGACCGGCGCATGTCGGTCTTTTTTATTTCATGGGCGATTTGAGCAATAATTCATAGGCCTGCCAATCCCAGTTTTTTGTCCCCTCAAAACAATGATCAATCGACATGGCCATTTTACTGGTATAAGCACAACAGAGCACCATAAAGCTGACGATAGCGATACGTTTTATGGAAGACATCAGCTTAAGTTGAGCAATTCCATAGGCAAGGGGAATAGCAAGCAAAGTGAAATACTCCACATAACTGCGTTGGCCAAAGGCACAGCCAAACCACCAGGCCCACCAGCAGGAAAAGACATAGCTCATCAAAATAAAGCTGAGCAATACCAAACCTCCATTCTGCACCTGGCGACGTCCCATCTGAATCATCCAATAAACCAGTAAAACAAAGAGGGGCATGTAGATAAAGAGTCCGTTATAGGGATCGAAAAAGCTTTTAATTATCCGTGGATGCAGCCAATTGAAGCCCTCATCGCCATAGCTGTAAGCCACCATACTTTCGAAGGCATAATTCCAATACAGCACTTGAGGGATTAGCATAATGCCACCGCCAAGAAGTACCCAAAAGAGGTTTTTCAATTTAAGGAAGCCACCCAAGCGACTTTTAATCTCGAGCCAGGTTCTTGCGTCTACAAACAGAATCAGGATAGGGAAAAGAGCATTGCTTTGCCGCAGCATAACAATCCATCCGCAGAGCAATCCATAAACAAGAAACTCCCAGAATCGTTCTTTGGCGAAAAAGGATCGACGTTTTACAAAAAGCAAAAGTCCAGCAAAAACCGCAAATGAATACACATGCGACATCCCTGTTTCATGACTCCCATAATAGAGCAAATTGGTAGCAAAGAGGAGAGTAACCAGAACCCAAAAAACGGTTGTTTGTGTATGATAGTTTCTTAAAAACCTAAAGAGAAAAAATAATCCGAATAGCAGGTAGAATGCCGCCGCAACACTTATCATCCTATTTTGAATCACTGAAAACCCTGGGTACATTTCCTCCTCGGATTCGAAAGCCTTGCCAATGAGGTAGAATGGCAACTGGGCCAAAGCTGTTCCATAAGTGTATTTGGTAATAAAGGTGCCAGATTCGAAGTCTGTGAAAAAGCCATAGCCTGTTTTGCTCGCCATGCTGGTATCGGGCAGATTACGTGCATCCCAGCCGTATTCAAATGCCGAGAGGTAAATCTGATAACCCGCCTTATCGGCCCAGATTTCGCTATGGTAGTTAAAGCGGTCGGAGCGTGCGTGGCGATTTAGGGCAAAGAATACCAGAAATATTCCCAGCACCAACCAAAGTACCCGAGGAAGCCACGGCAATTTCATTCGATTAAGGCTTTACCAGCTTTTCGAGGTATACGCCATAGCCGCTTTTTTTGAGTGGGTCGGCCAATTGAAGAAGTTGTTCTTTATTGATGAAGCCCATACGATAGGCCACCTCTTCGATGCACCCAATTTTCAGTCCCTGACGCTCTTCAATAACCTGCACAAATTGTCCGGCTTGCATCAGCGAAGCATGGGTTCCCGTATCCAGCCAAGCTGTTCCGCGATTCATGATGCCCACCTGCAATTTCCCTTGGCGCAGGTATTCTTTATTGACATCGGTAATCTCATATTCACCACGTGGAGAAGGTTTAAGTTCTTTGGCAATTTGCACGACAGAGTTATCGTAGAAATAAAGTCCAGGCACTGCATATGAAGATTTCGGTTGGGCTGGTTTCTCTTCGATGCTCAATACCGTTCCATTCTCATCAAAATCCACGACCCCATAACGCTCCGGATCACTCACGTGGTAAGCGAATACCACTCCCCCTTCAGGGTTTGTTTTATCCTGCAGCAGTTTAGCCAGACCAGAACCATAGAAAATAGTATCGCCCAAGATGAGCGCCACCTTATCGTTTCCAATAAACTTCTCGCCAATCACAAAAGCCTGAGCTAGTCCGTTAGGCACTGCCTGCTCCTCATACACAAACTCGCAGCCGAGGTTTTTCCCATCACCCAATAAGCGCTTGAAATGAGGCAAATCATGCGGCGTAGAAATAATCAATATCTCACGAATCCCAGCCATCATCAATACTGACAAAGGATAATAAATCATGGGCTTATCATATACCGGCATGAGCTGTTTACTCATTGCCAAGGTCAATGGATGAAGACGGGTACCGGAGCCTCCGGCGAGGATTATGCCTTTCATAGTGCGCTTTTTCTAATGGATGGGATTTTCCTCAAGTATACGTTTTTTTGGTGAAGTGATGAGGGGATGACGAGATGAGGGGATGAGGGGAATTATGATTTGTCATGGGAATGTCAAATTACATCCCGGAGATATGCGATTAGCTCTAGCTGAATTATCTTGTGGTATGGCTTAAATAAAATCACATCGAGAGCTCAAAGCATATCAGAAATCCTTTGAATTGGCGATGGTTATATTTCGGGAAACCAAGTCATTCCCTAAGGATGAAGTGTTTTCATTAACCGATCAAATACGGAGATCATCCAGGTCCGTTTCGGCTAATATTACCGAAGCGTGGCGAAAACGGAGGTACGAAAAGTCGTTTATCGCTAAACTATCCGATGCCGATGGAGAAGCAGGTGAAACGCAGACTTGGTTAGAATATGGATACCAATGTGGTTACCTTTCCAAAGAAACCTACCAGAAACTATTAAATGAATATGAATCCCTTATTGGAATGCTCGTAAGAATGATAAACACCAGCTCCAAGTGGACGCTACCCTAAACAACTTCAAGCCATCCCCTCATCCCCTCACTCCTCATCTCCCCATCGCCTTAGGCGTTAGCTAGGAATAATGTTGAGTATAATAAGCCTGGTAC
>JALRIQ010000216.1 GCA_023277325.1 Bacteroidia bacterium
ATCTGGTATGCCGGGAAGTTCCACGGCATGATGCCAAGCAAAGCGCCAACAGATGCCTTGCGAATAAACGCTGAGCCTTCGCCACCGGATAGTTCAATTGGTGTATCGGCAAGAAACTTCTCTGCGTTGTCTGCGTAGTACTGATAGATGTAACCGGAAAATTCAACTTCACCAGCAGCGTCTGCAAGTGGCTTGCCCATTTCACGATTGATGATTGCAGCAAATTCATCTTGACGATCAATGTGCTACCGGAAAGTCCTCCTTATTTCGACAAAGACCAATACACCGATAAAAACGACCGATTCTTTGCCTCAGAAATCATCCGTGAGAAAATCTTTCAGCGTTATAAAAAGGAAATCCCGTATTCCTGTGAAGTGGTAGTAAACTCCTTTAAAGAGGGCGACAAACTACTCAAAATTCAAGCAGACATCCTGGTAGAACGCGATTCGCAAAAAGGTATCGTGATTGGGAATAAAGGAACAGCGCTTAAAAACACCGGTTCAGCGGCTCGTCAGGATTTGGAAAACCATTTTGGCAAGCAGGTCTATTTGGAACTATTCGTTAAGGTGAAAGCCAATTGGCGTAACGAACAGAAATTCCTGAAAGAATTCGGCTACGAAGAATAAGGAAGATAGAAATAGAAGGTACTTCCCTTCCCAAGTTCACTTTCCACCCCAATTTTTCCTTTATGGGCTTCAATAATTTCCCGGGCTATCGCGAGACCTAGTCCGGTTCCTTTGGTTTTATCAAACTTATTGCGCTGGTACTTTTCAAAGATGCGTGCCAGCAATTCTTCTTCGATTCCTGGTCCAAAGTCGCGAACGCTGAAAAGTAGCTTCCCTCCTTTTTTCTTCACGCGCAATTCGATTCTTCCTTTTTCTGGTGAATAACGCGCTGCATTGGTGAGCAGGTTATTTAATACCCAGGTGATTTTCTCCAAATCTACCTCCAACTCTGGCAATCCATCTTCAAATTCTTTGTCAATTAGCAACCCACGGCTTTCTAAAATCGCCTTAATGGTAGAAATACTGTGGTTCACTAGTTCCTCTGCACTGATTTCCTCCTTCAAAAGACGAATCTTACCCGTTTCAATCTGTCCGAGATCGAGCAATTCATTTACCATGCTCAAGAGCCTTTCGTTCTGCGCTTGAAGGGTGCTCAAGAGGTTTTTCTGTTCTTCATTTAGCTCACCAACCTTTGGGTTTTTTAGCAAATCAAGACTGATATTCATCGCTGAAATTGGGGTCTTAAATTGATGAGAAAGCGTTGCCATAAAATTTGTTTTGGCCATGTCCAATTCTCGGAAATCGGTGATATCATAAAAGATAATCACCCTTCCTGCCGAATCCTTTTGCTCCTCATTGAGCAAAGTTCCTACACTCACTTCTTCTTTATGAAAATATTTGGTGCGATCTCCGATACGCGCGCTAAAATTAAACAAAGAAGCTCCCTTTTCGTCCGGACGGGACAGCAACGCTTCATTACTAAAATTTATCGGACGAATATCTTGAAGGCGAATACCCAGAATCGCTGTCCTAGGGAGCCCAAACAGGACTTCCGCCTGCTCATTCATCCATATTACCAAACCTTCCTCATCGGTCACTAAAATGGCCTCATTTAGGTGATCAATAATGGTTTCAATCCGTTTTTTCTCCTTCACCATCTCGGTGATATTCATCTGCTCATAGTCGTCGAGCTGATTGGCCATACGGTTAAAAGCATTGGCGAGCATTCCAAACTCATCGCTTTTATTAAGGCCTTTCATTCGCTGACTAAAATCCTTGTTACCAATACGGGAGATGCGAATGGCTAATTCATTCAATGGACCAACGATATAACCTGGTATTACCCAAAGAAGAAGGAAACCAAGTAAAGAAAGGGAAACGGTAAGAATAATCATGGTAGTGATAACCCGGTTGACCGTTTGTTTGGTGGTATCGTAACGACTGAGTACGTCGGCTTTGAGAATTTCAGCCAATTGATCATTGACTTCTATCATATGATCCAAATCGGCAAGCAGAAGGTTACCGATGGCGGTGGTATCAAATCTGCCTACAAAACGTATTTTCTTAAAATCAGCCTTAAAAGTATTGAGTGCGGCCTGAACGGAGTCCATGAGCTCAGGTTCAACTTCACCCCCAGCCATATGCCGTTGATCAATCAGAATAGAGTCAACCTCATAAATTCCATTATACAGCTTTTTTATAGCCGTTTGGTTATTGTCGAGTCCGGAAGAAAAGTTGAGCCAATTGGCTCTGAATTGATGGGTATACTGCGCGAAACGCTGACTCTTTTCAAGAATTACATAATTGCGTGTAAAAATAGATTCCGCATTCTTTTGAATCTCGCGCAGGTAGAAAACACTTGCAGCACCAAGCACCACAATAGCCAGCAAAAAAGCACTAACTCCCAGCTGGATGCGGGTCTTGATACTGAAGTCGAGAAAGCCCCATTTCATGGGCTCAAGATAATTGAATTCGAATTAATCGCGGTGGTAAAAGACGTTTAGTAAAATTGTCGCTGCAACCCCTACAATCACGGTGAGTGTAAACCAGATTTTCCATTGCATAGTTGAGAAGGATTAGTAATTATTAGTTCATAGTAGTTCCTTGGTTGAAAGCTTGCCGACACTTTTCCATAAATGCAAAACAAAGTCGTGCTTCAATAGAGTCGGCAGGATACACGGCATATCCCTTTTCTCGATTTCGGGTAATAATCAGGTAAGCGATTAGTTCCCCGCCTTTACCGTCGAGACTTACATGCTGATGAATTTCTTGAATGGAGAAAGGAAAAAGACGGTTTCCTTTTGAAGTGTGTAACATGGTAAAGGCATCCAGTATCCGAAATGGGGTCTTAAACCCGAGCTGATTCATTTGGTTTTGAAGATGAATCATGCCCTTCATTTCGTTTAACTGATTGCCCTGCATTACCATAGTAAGTCGGATTAGTTAAAAAAAAGCAGGCCCCGGAGCAGTATGTCGAAACGTATACGTCAAAGCCGACATACCTAATTGGTAATTTTTCCCTGCAACCGATATAACCCGGAAGCCTGACTTTTTAATAGTTGAACGAGGCAGTAATTAAACCACGCATTGCTCCTGATTAACCTATTCCAAACCTATCCCTGGTGCAGAAGCAATATGCAAGTTCATGGACTAAATTCGAAAAAATGTGCCAGCGCGATGGTGCTTGAAAAAAAAGTGACAAAAAGCCCGAAAATAAAGGCCTTTGATCATCGTGCCAAAAATGAGCTCGAAGCAAAACCCTATCAAAATGATAATTCACCCAATCATTCTGACAGGATTAAATGCCGTATTCTTGAATCTTACGGTAGAGCGTTGCTATACCGATTCCTAAAATTTCAGCAGTTTTTGTTTTATTTCCTTTTGTAAAGGCCAACATATTGACAATATGATCTCTCTCTATACTTGCCAAATCCACTAACGCATTCGGACGTACCAAGGAAGCGCCTTGTTCCACAGTATGGAAATCTGGCGGTAATAATTCGGCACTAATTTCTTGTCCATCGCAAAGAATCAGCGCACGTTCCATCACATTCTTCAACTCCCTCAAGTTCCCTTTCCAGGCATGTTGTTTTAAGGCCAACTCTAAGGAACTATTCAACTTAGGAACCTTCATTCCCATGCGCTGCGCCGCTTGATTAACAAAATATTTAGCGAGGATAATCACATCTTCTCCGCGTTGATTTAACGGGGGCAAATCCACCACGAAGGTGCTTAAGCGGTAATAGAGGTCAAGACGGAAACGCCCATTTTCACTTTCTTTTAACAAGTCCCTGTTGGTCGCCGCAATGATGCGAACATCCGCCTTTTTTTCTTTGGTACTTCCTACCATATAATACATGGAAGTTTCCAAAACGCGGAGAAGCTTAGCCTGCAAATCAAGGCTCATCTCCCCAATTTCATCCAGAAACAAAGTGCCTCCGGAAGCCGCTTCAAAAAACCCTGTTTTATCATTATTGGCGCCAGTAAATGAACCTTTGATATGACCGAACAATTCACTTTCAAGCAGCTCTTTTCCGAGCGCCGAACAGTTCAGTGCCATGAATGCTTTCGACTTCCGCTTACTCGCCTGGTGAATGGCATTGGCAAAAACCTCTTTGCCTGTTCCTGTTTCTCCGGTAAGTAATACGCTTAAGTCGGAGCTCGCTACACGTGTAGCCAGTTTTATGGCAGATTTTAGCGCTGGACTTTCGCCAATTACTGCGTTGAAGCCTCCCAATGGCGCATCGCCTTCAACCTGGAAAATTCGGTTGGAAATCCGTGCTTTTTCAAGCGCTTTTTCCACCACTGGAACAATACGCACATTGTCATCTCCCTTGGTTAAATAGTCGAAAGCCCCTCGCTTTATAGCGTTTACTCCATCCGGAATATTACCATAGGCGGTGAGCATAACAATCTCGGCAAAGGGCTTGATTTGTTTGTATTCTGGAATAAGATCCAAGCCATTCGCAATTTCCAAACGCACATCGCTAATAACAACCTCAATCGGCTTATGTGCTAATGTCTTAAACGCTTGTTGTGGCGTAGATGCCGCATAAACAGTGAAATCTTCCAGCTCCAAAACCTTGGCCATGAGATTTCTTAAATCATCTTCATCATCTACTATTAAAATACACCCTCTGCTATTCATATAATTTTATCGCAAGCTAAAACGCAAGTTACTCTAGATTTAAGTACTTTGTCTTCGTAATGCCAATGAAACGTAACAAGGTCTATACCGTTTCTTTAGGCACAATGGGAATCTTATTTGTTATGCCGCAGGTTTTAAGTCAGTACCTCCTGCAAAAAAGAAACGATGATCCCTCGCTGATAAATCGCTCCGGAAAGCAGCGCATGCTTTCAGAAATAATCACCAAAGAAATCATCCTTTACGCCGAAGGACTTCAGTAATTTGGTGAGTTTGTTTTAAAAGCTTCGGATTCGGCAAGCCGGATTTTTGATCTGCAGAAAGACAAAACGCACCGCTTAGATGATATACCAACGAAGACCGCAATTAGGTCAAAAAGTATTATTTCGAAGCCTTTGTTGGCGAAAGCAGCGAATTCGATTTTATTGGTCAATTTGAAGGTGGTAAAAAGAGACATTATTAATATTGTTCCCTGGTTTCACTAAGAATCGACAATGATGCATGGCGTGTGATCGGTGCCTTGGCAGAGGTTAGTGGCATACAAAGAGGTAGAAGAACGGCTAAAAATAAGTGAGGCCCATTTCAATTATGCCTTGTCTTGAAGTGAGCATGGGCCGGTAATTATTGCTATGACCGCCATGAAATAACGATTCATCCTACCACATAAAATAAAAAGACGTGAGACAATTTGGAAACTCCAGCCATCTCACATCTTTTTTATGCATAAAACTTAGTACTCAGACATTTTTTGTCTTATGTCTCACGTCTTATGTCTCACGTCTTATGTCTCATG
>JALRIQ010000217.1 GCA_023277325.1 Bacteroidia bacterium
TGTACTCCTTCTCTTCGAGCAATTCTGCCAAGGCGTTTTTCACCATCGGACGGTTATTGTAGGTGGCATTTAACCCAATACCATTCTCAATCATTTTGTCCGTCATGAACTTAACATTCTCCTGAGGCAATGGGAAGTCGAGCAGCATCATCAGGTCCAGCGTCATACTGCTGTCCTTATGCAAGAAGGTCGCATTACCAGCAGTATTCAGTTTTACGAAACCGGTATTCACGCCGAGGTCAGTTTTACCTTCGGCATAAACAACACCTGTTTTATCATTCAGGCTGATGATATTTCCTTTAACAGCTCCAGCTTTGAGTTTAAGCGAATCTCCGGCATAGAAGGTCTCATCCGCCTCATTGAAGTAAACAATTCCCTCACGCACCTTTACAATGGCACTATCGGAGTAGTTTCTTCCCAGGGTAAAGAAGCTAGGGTAGGTATGGATAGAATCGAGGGTAATCCACATTCCAAGCTTCATTGGTTTTTTGTCTTCGTTATACGGATCTTCAATATGGAAGAGCACCGAATCAGGCACGAAGGAGCGGTTTTCTCTCCACCAGCCGGAAGACGGACGGGTAAGGGCTTGCACCGGATGAACATAGCCATCGAACTTCGCGCCGCGATAACTTCCTTTGAGGGTCATATCGCCTTTGAATTCGAAACGAGTGGTCATGTTAAAGTGCATGGTATCGTAAACATGGGCATAAGCCAAAGCTGTTTTAGCCACATAGTCTACTTTAATTTCATGGGCATTGATGGTATTCTTTTTTCCGTCTTTGCTGATATAATCATAGAACCCGTTTGCACCCATATTCAGGCGTCCGAAAATGGTGGTATTGCACTCGTAGAATTCATGCCATTTGTTGACTGTATCCATAATAATGCGTGAATGCAAAAGCGGATCCATCGCAGCATCGGCGCGAATCACTACTTTTCCGCTATCCGGCAATACTCTTGAATCGGCCACATCAATATGAGGAACTTCATTCGCGTAAAGGGTAAAGGTATTCAGGTCGTATAATGCTTTTCGAGAGCTGAACTTCAAGCTATCCTGATCTGGATGGGTGGATACAAAATAGGTGCTCTCAATCGGACGATCTTCTGGCGTATTAAATTTCAGGTGCTTCTTCTTGATGTCCCACTTAAACTCGTTGAGTGAGCTTTTGTATTGATTGTATGGGAATTCGGAATTTGCACCATTCACGTTGGATTTGAAATCGCCAAAGCGTTTCGTGAAGTCAACATCCGATTTCACGTTGACAGCGCGGAAGGCAAATTTATTGGTATCAATAGAGCGGATGGTCAGGGTAGAGGTATCTGCCCACATGCGCTTGTTGTCGAAGTGCATGTTGTTCGACTGGATATCGGCATCGTTGAAGTCAAGATTTCCATCTCCTTCAGATCCCTTCTGCCGGTGTATATATTCTCCCTTCAGCTTTACATCGCCGAACATCAATATCGGAGCATCGGTGCTCCTTTGCACAAATTTGTCGTTATAGGGTTCCCAGTGTGTGATTACATTTATCCCTTCCACCTTGGGGTAATTGGCACTTTCGGGCACCATGAAAGATTCCGAGATGGCATTCATGGAGTCGGGGAAGAATACAATGTCCTGCGACTGATTTTTAAGTGTCGCAAATTCGACTTCTCCTTTACCTAAAAGTCCTTGATTGGAGAGCGAAATATTTACCCTTGCCTGACCAGTTCCCTGGTACGTCGGCATATCAATTACTTTCTTGAAACCCAGCGAATAATCTTCCTGAACGGTCAGTTCCTCTTTGAAGTCAGGGAAAATATCGGCCGATACAAAGTTTCCGCCGAATCGCAGACCTTCTTTGGTAAAGTTGTCGAGCGAGTCGATGATAAATGGATCCGTGGCGAAATAAAAACGCTCCCGGTCGTATACACCATTATAGATATACGGGTAGTCGTAATACACCTTAGAGCCTTTGGTGGCCTTGAATATGGGGTATTCAGGAAAGTTCTTTCTTCCCGATTTATTGCTCGGGTTATCAATAAATAAAGTCCCTGTAATGTCTTGGAGAACCGAATTGATTCGACGCAAACTTCCTTCGCTATCTGGGAAGAAGAAACGCATGGAATCAATATCATCCATGTCCACGGTAAAGCTGTTGTAGTTGAAGCGCATTCGCTGCCCGAAGAACTCAAAACGCCCCGCTCGGACCTTCCCATCAAATACCAGCTCTCGGTTTCTTAAGATGGTTACCTGCTGTTCGGTAGGTACCACATAAACATATTGCGAATCGGAGAAGAAGAAACGTCCAACCCCTTCCAAGTTCATCGAATAGCTTTCGAGGTCGATGGTGGCATTGGCTCTTTTTTCAATAATGGATTCGAAGAAGATTACATCGTAGTCGGTGCGTCCCATATGGGCATTCACCGCATTGAACAATTTGTCGTTCACCACAATGGTATCCGTTTCCGAATCAAGCATCAAATAGCCTTCGTCAGTGAGTTGTACGATTTGGAAGCGTACATATTCTCTTTTGCTTCTGCGCCAAGCGATGTATTCGTCGAGGTGGAATTTACGTTTCCCCGTCTGCTCGCAGAATTGTTTGATTTTGGAAAGCGGGTTTTCGGCCTGCATTCCCTGAAGCTTTTCGTAGTCGAACTCTTTGAAATAGTTTTCTGAATAGAGGAGGACAGAGCCATCTTTCAGGATGGTACGGAAATCAATTTTGGGCTGTCCCATGATCCATTCCATCTTATCGGCCTTCAGTTCAATGCGGTGGTAAGTATCTGTAAAAGGAGCTTGAGATACACCAATATCGCCCCGGCTGCATAACACCTTTTTATCCGATTTTACATAGTTGAAGATTACCTGAGGATGGAAAACTGAACCCGTATCGAGGTTAATTTCCAAGGCAGCCTTATCGGTTACAATACGGTCGTCGGTAACAACAAATTCTCGACCGCGCAGGATGATAAAGGGTTTGTTTTTGTAGAAGAAAGTGAAGGTGGCCAATTCCGATCCATCACCATAGGCAATTACCTTAGAGCCTTGCTGAGAGAAGCCTCCCACATATTCCACTTCTGCGGCAAATTCTGAAATATCCAGGTCTTTGCGGTAGCTGTAAAATTTAGGATAACGAATTCCCTCGGGTGTGGAAGTTGCCAAAGCCACATCTTCGATACTCCCTAAAAGAGGCGCTTTAAAAAAGTCTTTTTGATAGAAGGTTACGGAGTCAGCAGTATACTTATTCCCCTCCATATTGATCTCGTAGTTCTTCAGGATGGCAAAGACCTCATCGGGCCCATAGCCACCGCGGGTCCAGTCGATTTTTCCACCAAAGCCCTTCCAAACATGGGTTTCCATGAGGTAATAGCCTTTGGTATTAAAAACGGAAAGGGAATCATCTCGTGTAACACAGGTGAGGGTAGTGCGCTCAAATACAAAGGCAGGTTCGCCATTAATGCGGTCGAGGGTATAGGTGTTGTCTGAGGATTTCCATAAACGCTGAGCCCGACTTTCAATAAAAATATTCCCTGCAAACATCGAATTCGATACTTCAAGGAAATTGAGAAAATCTTTGGTTTTGGCTTCGTAGTATGACTCCAGCGTCTTTTGCCATTGTACGAAGAGATCGGGCATCTTTCCTGACTCAGCGAAATGGGTTAAGGTTTCCAGATACAAGGTGAAATGCGGATGGGTTTTCATCCTTTTCATGAGCATCTTGTCGCCATTTTTTATGATACGTGCCTGCTGGTAGGCGTCGAATCGATTGGAATCCCACAATACCTTAAAGGCATCGAAGACCTGCATAGCAGGTTCGATTTTGTCTTCATACATCATGCTTTTAAGCTCTTTGATGAAGACTTCCGGCTCGCGGCCAAAGCTTTTAAGGGATTGCGAAAATGCGTTTTCAGTAAAGCAGCTGAAGAGTAGGAGTAGGAAAGTAATTTTTAGTTGCTTCATATTAAATGCGTTCGTAGTGCAAAGCAATCCAGGTTTTTTCTGAGATTACTTTATTCAACAAGCTAAAACCGTGCTTTATTGCTTGGTCGTTGATGAAATCATAGTCGTGGTTGAAAAAGCCAGACATAATAAGCTGTCCGCCTTTATCCACCATGGTCCCGTATTTTGGAATATTAAAATGATTGATGTTCCGCGTGATATTCGATAAGATGATATCATAGCCTTTGCCCGTGAAACTTTCAATATCTGTTTCTTCCACGGTCATAGGGATATTATTACGTTCGGCGTTTTCCAGGGTGTTTTCATAACTCCATGGATTATTGTCGATAGCCATAATCGGGTTTGCGCCTTTCATGCCGGCAAGGATAGCCAATACGCCTGTTCCGCAACCTACGTCTATCACTGATTTTCCCTTGAAATCCATATCGAGCATCATCTCCACAATAAGTCGGGTAGAATCATGATGCCCGGTTCCGAACGACATCTTTGGCTGAATCACGATATCAAATTCGCGTCCTTCCACTTTAGGGTGAAATTCAGCACGAATCATCGCACGCTCCAAAACGTCGATAGCCTCATAGGATTTTTCCCAGTCTTCGTTCCAGTTGACTTGATCCATGTTGGTCACCTGCAGGTCGTTTGGGTTCAACTCATAACGGTGGAGCAGGTCGCTTAATGCTTCCTGGTCGTAGTCGTTGAGGGGGATATAAGCATGAAGTCCTTCATCCTGTTCCCAAATCCCTTCAAAACCGATTTCAAAAAGTTCGGCCGAAAGAATTTCATGCAAAGCGCTATCGCATGGAAGGAAAATATCGAGGTAACGTGGTTGTGTCATTATTTAACAGCCTTGCAGATATCAATAAAGTCGCGAGAATTCAAAGATGCGCCACCAATAAGGCCGCCATCAATATCCGGCATAGAAAAGAGTTCAGCCGCATTGTTTGGCTTAACACTTCCGCCATAAAGGATGGAAATCTCATCGGCAATATGTTGCGAATAGCGACGTGCAATAAGATCACGGATAAGAGAATGAATCTCTTGTGCTTCATCTTTGCTTGCTGTTTTACCTGTTCCAATTGCCCAAACTGGCTCGTACGCGATAACAGTGCGTTGGATATTATCGGTGCTCAGGTGAAAGAGTCCTTCAGAAATTTGCTGCTCGATTACCTCAAAATGGCGGTTTTCTTCGCGCTCTTCCAATGTTTCCCCCACGCAGTAAATTGGAGTTAAGTGATGACGGTGCGCCTGACCTACTTTTTGGGCCAATAGCGTATTGTCTTCGCTTTGGTATTCGCGGCGTTCGCTATGTCCGATAATGACATAATCCACCCCATAAGAAGCCAAAATCGGTGCGGATATTTCTCCAGTATAGGCACCTGAATCTTCTTTGTGGCAGTTCTGTGAGCCAACTTTCACCTCAGAACCTTTGGCAAGGCGCTGCACTTCGGTAATTCCGATATACGGTGGAATCATCACCACTTCCACACCATTATTTACTTCGTCTTTGTGCATGTTTACCACTTCTGAAGCCAATTTTTGCGTATCAGCAAGGGTTCCATTCATTTTCCAATTTCCAGCTACGATATATTTTCTCATCTTCTCTTTATGTTTTGTGAATTGTAATTATTTCATTTTCAATACTGCAAATGCCATGGTCTAGCCATTCTCCCAAACCCGGTATTCTTTTGAGTTTTCGAACAAGTATTTCATCAAGTTTTTTTCTGTGTCGTTGAACGCAATATGGCGCCGTTCCATCATCTTCTCGGCTACTTCGTTTGCCTTGTTCAATGCAAAGGTTTCAAAGCCTTGAGCGCCACCCCAACTGAATGAAGGTATAAAGTTCCGAGGAAATCCAGCACCAAAGATATTCGCTGAGACGCCCACAACGGTGCCTGTATTGAACATGGTATTGATGCCACATTTGCTGTGGTCGCCCATGATAAGGCCGCAAAACTGAAGTCCGGTGCGCGCAAATCCTTTCCGCGCATAACTCCATAGTTTCACTTCGGCATAGTTGTTTTTCAAGTTGGAGTTATTGGTATCTGCTCCGAGGTTGCACCATTCGCCAATTACCGAATTCCCAAGGAATCCATCATGGCCTTTATTCGAATAACCAAGGATTACGGAATTGTTTACCTCTCCACCAACTTTACTGTGCGGTCCGACAGTGGTCGCACCATAAATTTTGGTAGATAATTTCAAGGCGGCATGCTCGCATAAGGCAAGTCCACCACGAACAACCGATCCTTCCATTACTTCAGAATCTTTACCGAGATAAATCGCCCCTGTGGTAGAATTCAAAATGGCACATTCTGCTTTTGCTCCTTCTTCAGCAAAGATGCGGTCGCCAATCAAGGTATTTGTTGCAGAAAGTGGAGCTGAGATTCTACCAGCGGTAATCAAGTCAAAATCTGCTTCCAGTGTTTCTGCATTTTTCGAGAAGATATCCCAAGGATACTGAATCACCATTGGGTCACCTTCATAGTCGAATTGATGGTAGAGCGAAGCATGTGGGTTAAAAGCAGGAAGTTCTTTTTCATTCAATCGAACTGCAATAAAGAGGTTCCCTTTTGTCAAGGATTGTCCATGCTCCAGTTTTTTAATACGCTCCATCAAATCGGCATCAGGAAGGACACGCCCGTTGATCAGGAGATTGTCTTGCTGGGTGAATAGCGGATATTTCTCTTGGAGGTAAGCTTCGGTGAGCGAGCTGCTGCTTAGTTCGAAATATTTCTCCCATTTTTCGCGAATGGTAAGAATCCCGATTCTTAGATCGGCAGCAGGACGTGTATAGGTAAGGGGCAATAGATGAACTCGTTGTTCGTCGTCAAACAGGATGATATTCATTCAGCGCTTTATTATCAGGTTGCAAAATAGCGATTTAAGCCCGAACCCGTGGGGGTGGGGACAAAAAAAAAGCCCTCCGAGGAAGGCTTTTGTAAGTATGTTGTGTCGGATTATTTTCCGTAACGTTTTCTAAATTTATCGATACGTCCAGCGGTGTCGATGAGGTTCGCTTTACCCGTAAAGAATGGGTGAGACTTGTGAGAGATCTCAAGTTTGTACAACGGATATTCATTTCCGTCAGTCCATTGGGTTGTTTCTTTAGTCTCAACGGTTGAACGCGTAATGAATTCATAATCGCAGGACATGTCCCGGAAAACCACTAATCTATAGTTCGATGGATGGATATCAACTTTCATTTTATTCTATTTGGGGCTGCAAAGATAATAAGCATGATTGACATATAAAAGAGGACGAAGAAAAAATAGAAAGGCAAGACTTTTCGAATTGTCGAGATTTCGAGAAAGGGAGATGACAACTTCGGTTTAACGACGCAAATCGGCCTTCGATTTCGGACGATCAGCGACGCGCCAGTTAAAGCCTTTTAGTTCTTGCTTTTCTCCGTC
>JALRIQ010000218.1 GCA_023277325.1 Bacteroidia bacterium
AGACGATGCCAAGAATAAAGATGAGTATCTCCCAATTGGCCGCCAAGCCTTCTAGGTAAAGTGGGGCGAAATAGAGAAGCGCTGCAATCGCAGATACCAGGATTGGGAACCCAATACCAGGTGTTCTTAGTTCATAATAAATTCCTCCAAGTATTGCGAGCACCAATATGCCACTTACACCCGGAGAAATCAGAAAGCCAATTGCCCGATCAATCCACGATATTTCTTGCTTTACAATGGTCGGCTGGAGAATTCCCTGAGCCTGCATCATTGCTTCGATGGTGGGGTATTTCCCATCGCAAAATCCCCATTCAATGGCCTCATCCGTGGTTAAAGTGACCACATCCCCAGTATCATTCAAACCCGGCACTACCTTGTCGCCATCGACCATAGCTTCGGCAATCTCAGGACTTCTTCCGCGAGCCGTAGCTGTAGCCCGCATCTTCGATCGCATATAACTTTGGTACTTGTCCGGAGCAGCTTGTCCGCTACCCTCTACCACAGTCGCAGCGCCAATCGTGGCTCCTTCTTTCATAAAGATGCGGTGACATGCAATTGAGATAAGTGCCCCAGCAGAGGCGGCATTGTTTTCAACAAATACGTATACCGGGATCTTGCTATTTAATATTCGTGTTCGAATGGAGTCGGCATCACTTACTAATCCACCATAGGTATTCAGGTGTAGAATAATAAGGTCAGCATTCATCGCTCCAGCCTCGTCCATTGCCCGAATGGTCTTGCGTGTAGCGGCAGGCGCTATTTCTTCGAAAATTTCAAACTGATAAACTTTCAATTGTGACCCAAAAACACTGTCGGACCGTCCCTGACCCTTCACGCCTGGAATTATTAACAAGGTGGTGATGATAAATGCAAGAAGCCTCATGACTACGAATTTAAAGCAAAAGCTACCTTTGTTAGGTATAGTTCCGTCAACACATGAAAAGTATCTTTCTTTTTTTCAGCTTACTAATCGCTTCAGCTTCTTTCGCCCATACCAACCATACGCTTGATTCCATTGGAGTTAAAGAGGTGAACGGGCAATATTTCATCCTGCATAAAGTGGAAAAAGGAGAAGGATTATACGCCATCTCTCGCCGCTATAATGTTAGTGTAGAAGATATTGAAAAAGCCAACCCAGAGGCTAAATCCGGCCTCAAGCTGGGAGAAGTTTTACTTATTCCAACAATCGTTAAAAAAGAAACACCGAAGGAAGAAGTGATTTTGCATACTGTGAAGCCGGGTGAAACACTTTACGCCATCTCCAAACTGTATAACGTGAGCGTAGACCAGATTAAAATTAAAAATCAACTCAGTTCTAACAATCTAACTGTTGGACAAGAGCTGGTAATCAAAGGAACGAAACCCAAAGAAGTTAAGGAACACGTTGAGAACTATGGTGGTGAGGAGAAACCACCAGTAACCAAGCCAAAAGAGGAGACCCCTGCAGTGAAAGAGCTTCCGGGTAAATACGAATATAATTCCATAACCGGTGAGGTGAAAGAAAGTGGTTTTGCGGTAGTCGCCGTGAATGAAATCATGAATCAGGAGCGCAGCTTCTGTCTTCACCCAACAGCACCAATTGGAACGATCATTATGGTGACGAATGTGCAAACCAATAAATCCGTCTTTGTTCGCGTTGTGGGTAAACCTGACGCTTTGGAGCCGCAGGTTATCATGAAATTGAGCAAAGCTGCAGGAGAACGCCTCGGAATCGGAGAAAACGATCGCGTGTCTGTACGTTTGAATTACGCAAAATAAGATGGGTCAAGCGCTGAAAAACAAAATCCAATTTGCAGGGCTTCTTCTGCTTAGCATTGGTTTTGTTTACCAGACTGCCACCCCCTTTTTTCTATCCGTAGGAAGTATCGCGCTTGGCATATCAGCCCTTATCCCTCCTTATTACTGGAAAAAAGACTGGATTGCCTTCACTCTGATTGCTCTTTGGCTATTTAATGCCTTGAGTGGTTTTTGGAGTGAAGACACTGCCGCCTGGTCGCAAATAATTACACGCCAACTAGCCCTCCTATTAATTCCTTTTGCGGTATTGAGCGGGCTGCAACTGTCTCCGAAACAAACAAAAGGCATCCACCTAAGCTGGATTGGTATCTCTGCCTTATTCGCTTTAATCAGTCTGTTTCGCTACTTCCTCCATAAAGAAGTCATCGACCTTTCGCTGATTGAATCTGGGGCTATTCCTATCTGGGATGGTATTTCAAAACCCTGGGAGTTGAGTGCCATTAGCAGTAGTAAATTCAATCACTCCGGCATCAATCATATCTATTTTAGCATACTGCAGGCCACTGCTATTTTATTTTGTGGGATCAGCTATGCAAAAAGCCGCCAGAATATTTGGTTGCTACTCGGCATCATTCACCTTGTTTGCATTCATTGGTTTTTAGCCAGAACAGGCATTGTAGCGCTTTATTTCGCCGGACTTATCCTTTTTCTGCGTCTCGCCGCAAAAGCTGCAAATAAAAAGATGATGCTCATTTTTGGCTTAAGCGTAATCGCGTTACCCATCATTAGCTATTTCAGTTTTGATGCAGTTCAGAATAAGGTGAAAAACTCCATAGCCGACATGCAGGCGGTAAGTGGACGAAGAAGCATCAATCACCGAAGTTTAGCCATGCGGGTCGAAGCATGGAAAACCGCCTGGCATTTAATTCAGAAACATCCAATAGGTGTTGGTGCCGGGGATGTTGAAACGGCCATGGCCAAACAGTATGAAGAAGACCGAACCCGGCTCTGGATGGAAAACCGTATCCCTCCGCATAACCAATACCTGGAGACAGCTGTTGCAGCAGGAATAGTTCCTGGCCTCCTATTAATAATTCTTTTAATTGGCGGAATGATACATGCTTGGAGAAAGAATAAGCTATTGCCATTGGGCATCTATTCTTGCTTATTGATTTCCCTCTGTTTCGAGTCGATATTGCAGACCCAACTGGGAATTTGTTTATTCCCGTTTATCTTGCTTTTTGTTCCATGTATTCCTCAGGAAAAAGAAAACCTAAGCCCAGAATCGCTCCATGATTAAGTATTCTGTTGTCATCATCGCCTATAATGAAGGCCATCGTATTGAGCCTTTACTCCAATCTATTCAAGGTGCCGATGAGGTGATTTTGGTTGATTCCAATAGCAGTGACAATACGGTAGCATTAGCAGAGAAATATGGAGCTAAAGTTATTCAGCAGGCATTCTTAGGCTTTGGTCAGCAGAAACAACTTGGAGTTGATGCTGCCAAAAACGATTGGATATTCAGCTTGGATGCAGATGAAGTTCCGGATAAAACATGCTGGAATCATGTGAATACCCTATGCCAAAGTGAACCAGAATTCAAGGCCTGGTATATGAAAAGACACTTGGTATTTATGGGCAAAGCCTTCAAGTTTGGAAAGGAATCACGGGATAAGCAACTCCGGTTTTTTGACCGAAGGGTAGCGCGCTGGTCTACCCCCGAGGTGCATGAAAAAGTCGACTATTCAGGTCAGACAGCTATGCTTCATGGAACAGTAGCACATTTCAGTTACGATAGCATTGCCAATTACCTGGGTAAGTTTAACCGATATACCAGTTTGGCTGCCGAGGATTTAAAAAAGCGAGGAAAGTCCCGCTCTACTCTGATGAATATGCTTAGCATACCCATCAATTTCTTTAAATTTTATTTCCTTCAGCTCAATATCCTGAATGGGTATCCAGGTTTCTGTTGGTCATTATTTTCAAGCATTTATACCTTGGTAA
>JALRIQ010000219.1 GCA_023277325.1 Bacteroidia bacterium
GTTGAAGATGTGAAAATGCATTTCCAACAGTTGGTTTTTGATACCATCATCCAAAGAAATGTGAAGCTTAGCGAAGCGCCAGGGCATGGTATGCCTGTAATTAATTATGATATTGAAAGCCGAGGAAGCTTGAATTACTTAAATTTAGCCCGTGAAATTCTTCAGAAAAACGGAATGACCCGTATCTCTGAGGAAGAAAGGATAATGAATTAATGACCAAAGCAAAAAAACCAGCCTTAGGAAAGGGTTTATCGGCATTACTCAAGGATGCAAGTACCGATATCACCTCGAGCGGAGTTACGCCTGTAGGTGGCATCAGTATGATACGATTGAATGAAATTCAAGCCAATCCATTTCAGCCAAGAACCGAGTTTGATCAAACAGCCTTGGAAGAGTTGGCGGATTCCATCAAAGTGCATGGTGTGATTCAACCCATTACCGTTCGTAAACTGGGTTATGATCAATACCAGATTATTTCTGGAGAACGCCGGACACGTGCGAGTATCCTCGCAGGATTGAAGGAAATCCCTGCTTATGTGCGTATTGCGAATGATCAGGATATGCTCGAAATGGCATTGATTGAGAATATTCAGCGTGAGAACTTAAATGCCATGGAGGTTGCCTTTTCTTATCAGCGATTGATGGAAGAGTGCAAATTAAAAATGGAAGAACTGGGTGATCGTGTAGGTAAAAATCGTTCGACGGTCAATAACTACCTGCGTTTGCTCAAATTACCAAACGATATCCAAATAGGGATTCGGGGTGGATTATTAAGTATGGGACATGCTCGTGCCTTAATTTCCGTTGAAGATCCTGAAAAACAATTGGCCATTTTCGAACAAACTTTAGCCGATGATTTATCGGTTCGCGAAGTGGAACTTCTTGCAAGGGAATTAAAGCCACAACGCATAGCCAACAAGGCTAAAGGAGCAAAATCCAAACGTCATATAGCAGATTTTTCTGGGTATAGCGACCAGGTAGAAGAGCTTGCTGGCAAATTTGATGTACCTGTTCAGCTGCGTTCGAAAGATTCTGGCGGGGAACTTGTTATGGTATTCACCAGTGAAGAGGAATTACAGAAACTTCTATCTCTTTTGTAGTCTGCTGTGCTGCCTGGCAACTTATGGGCAGCGCAACGACTCCTTGAAAATAAAACCGAAGGTGAATTGGCGTGAAAACCATTCTCCTAAAAAGGCAACCCTCCTATCTGTTGCTTTCCCTGGTGCAGGGCAGTTCTACAACCACAGTTACTGGAAAATGCCGATTATCTATGCAGGGTTTGGTGCGTTGGCTTATGCCGTAAATTTCAACCAGGGGGAATACAAACGCTTTGGCAGTTACTATACACTGGCCACCGACGATGACCCCAATACGGTCCCTGAATTTCCTGGCACGCCCGATCAACTCAGACAAAAACGCAATTACTACAAAAAATACAGAGACTTATCTATCATTGGAATGGCCGGACTCTACGCATTGCAAATTGTAGATGCTCATGTGGACGCTCACCTCACCATGTTCGATGTTTCAGATGACTTAAGTTTGCAATGGAGTCCGCAGATTCATTCAATGGCGCAAGCACCAAACCGGCTAAGCGCTGGTCTTTGCATCAATCTTACGTTTTAAATTCAGAGCAAACTGGATACAGAACTCGGCGGGCTCATTAGGCTTGCTTACCCTTTTCTTTGGCTATCTCAACTGCTTTGTTGAATTACTCCTAGGCTTAGATATACCACCCCAATTCCTTTTTTAAATCTCTGGCTTTGTAGAGGTCACGAGCAATAATCAAATGCCTTAAACTACTATCGAGTCGACCTTGTAAATCAATGCCACACCGACCAATCGTTCTGCCTTTGCCCACAATAGGGTATCCTTTTCCTCTTG
>JALRIQ010000220.1 GCA_023277325.1 Bacteroidia bacterium
AGTCCATTCACCACCAATTTCGATGCATAGTCTGGAGGAGTCACCACCACTTCTGTCTCGCAGCCCAGTCCGATAAATAAAAGCATGATATAGATGATTTTATTTTTCATTAGAAGCTGAGACGGTAAGTGAGGGATGGAAAGAATGGAATTAAACTTACTTCCTTAGCAGAAGGCGCGCCTGTTTGTGAGTCGAAGTCGATGTACATATAATACGGATTGCTTCGGTTGAGGACATTATAAACGGCTAGAATAAACTCTTGTTTTAAACCCGAGGTATTCTCCTTTGTATTGGAATAGCCCACATCCACCCTGAAATAATAACGCAGGCGGTATCCATTTTTTTGCTGATAATCGAATACTACTTGTCCGTTTGCGTCGAGGTATCTTCCGTATGGAAAAGTAATCGGATATCCGCTGCCGTAAACGATATTGAAAGAAAAAGCACTTCGACTGGAATACGGAATGCTGGCAGAAAGGTTAATCTGATGCCTTCTGTCGTAACGCGAATAGAACCAATTCCCCAGGTTGATATTATCAAATTTCCGGCGGTTCCATGCCAGAGTATAACCAAGCCATCCCCGGGCATTTCCGAATTTTTTCTGAACCAGGAATTCAACACCATAATTCTGACCAATACCCTGCTCCACACGCGACTCCCAATTGTTCTGAACATCTAAAAAGTCACTCCCTTCCTTGTAATCGATTACATTTTTAAGCCGCTTGTAATAGCCTTCTAAACTCATTTCCCAGTTATCCCGGATGGTCCGAACAAAGCCAGCAGTGACCTGATGCGCCGACTGGGGACCTAAATTTTCGGTGGAAGGGAACCATAAATCAATCGGCAAGCCTAAGCCACTATTCGATAGCATATGCAGGTATTGATTCATGAAGGCATAGGAAGTCTTGAAGGCTAGGTTGGCATTGACACTATACCGCAAGGAAGCACGAGGCTCCGGTGCTAAATAGGCTTTACCATTCACCAAATAGCTGGATAAACGAAGACCAAGATTCACGCGTAGTCGGGTATTTACCCGAATATCATCCTCAAAATAAGCCGCAAGCTCATCGCTTACGATGCGGCGCGAAGGACCAAGAATGGTGTCAAGAGCTACACGTGGCCCCTGAAAATTCGCTTCAATCGCTCCTGGGGCAAAATAATGTTTGGTATAGATGCCCCCAAAACGTATCCGATGTTTGGCAGAAGGAGTGAATTCATAGTCGGCCTTGGCAGAAAAATCGCGTACCCCGGTGAAATAGCGAATGACGTAATTGGTCTCATTCCTACCTGAATCACTTTGCACCACCTGGTTATAAGAAGAACGAATATTAAAGAGGTATTCAGAATAGGTGAGCGCATAGTTGACAAAAAGCTTCTGAGAATGCACATGCGACCAACGCAAAGCTGCCGTCGTATTGGCCCACTCTACCATGTCTTCTGTGACTTCTTCAATACGCGAACTTCCAGCAGTATATTGCTCGGTGAGACTGCTCCCATAGATGTCCTTGCTACGGAAGAAGCTGGCGGTAAGCTGGTCTTTATCCGAAATACGGTGATTCACTTTCGCCGTGACATCATAAAAATTCGCTGAATTCTCCGCATTGCCATTCAGATCAATAAAGGGGTTAAAAATATTGAGAATACCAGGCATACTGCGACGTGCAGAGAGAGAAAAACTCGTTTTTTCATGGATGATTGGCCCTTCTAAAAACCCATAGAAAGACACAAAACTCAAACCCGCTGCCCCGCTGAAATCCTTTTTATTCCCCTCCTTTAAGGTAACGTCCATGACTGAAGAAAGCCGCGATCCATAGCGCGCAGGGAATCCACCCTTATACAGTTGAAACTGACTAATGGCATCGGTATTGAACGTCGAGAAATAGCCAAAGGAGTGATTGATATTGTACACAGGAACCCCGTCTATCAGGTATAAGTTCTGATCGGGAGAACCTCCGCGAACATAAAATCCGCTACTTCCTTCCAATCCTGCCTGGATGCCCGGCAACATTTGTATGGATTTCACCACATCAATTTCACCAAATACCGGAGGAAAAGTGCGCAATTGATCGATGGGTATATTAAGCGTATTTGGTGTGCTCGGCTCATCGGGTATGGGACCTAGTGGGTCGGCCTCCACCTCAATTTCTTCGATATAATAATCTTCATCTAGCTCGACAGTACGCTCCTGGTTTTGACCGAGGTAAAAGGTATCCGACACCATATAATAGCCCACATAACTCCATTGAAGTATCCGGTTCCCGGCGGGCAAAACGATGCTAAAAAAACCTTGTTGATTACTGGTTACGCCAATTTGAAGACTCGGCTCATAAATATTGGCCCCGATCAGCGGCTCTCCACTGGCCCCATCGCGCACAAAACCTGATACGGTATATTGCTGTGCACTAACTCCTACTATGCTGAAAATCAAGGCAATGAAGAGCAGTAGAACTTTTTCCATAAAAATCTACACAAGAATAATGAAAAGTTGTCGCATATAATTGGGAGATTCTTATCTTTGCACCCCGATCAACAAAATGTTGACCATGCATGTGTAGCTCAACTGGATAGAGCACCTCACTACG
>JALRIQ010000221.1 GCA_023277325.1 Bacteroidia bacterium
GTTCTTTCTTTCTTGTTAGTTGGATTCCAAGGGTGGATTGGTAAAGTAGTTGTCGATAAAAACCTTGCAGGCTGGATGGTGACCATTCATATGCTGATTGCCTTAGTTGTTGTTGCACTCGTCATGCTCGCGGTTTTTCGCCATGCCACGCCTCAATCTTCAATTAAAGACCAAGGTTCATTACGCAACTTAAGCTTGATTGCCCTTATCCTAACGCTCATTCAAATTACGGTTGGAACTCAGGTAAGAGAGCGTGTTGATGAAGTACTCATTCAGCGCCTCGCACCCGATTGGATTGAAAATGCAGGAGCAGTGCTTCGCTCGCATATTATTCTATCCGTCTTAATGCTCGGTATCATTATTAACCTATGGTATCAAGCTAAAACCCGATTGAATGGGGAAGCACAGTTAAAAACGGTGCTGAATATCACATTGTTCTTTACAGCAGTGCAGATAATCAGTGGAATCGCTAATAGATGGATGGATTTGCCCGCCATTTCTCAGATGAGTCATATTCTCTTCGGAACATTGATGGCCGGAGGATTTTACTATCTCTGGATGGTTTTAAACAGAAAGTCAACCTCGCAAGAGGTCCTTTAAGCATATAAAGTGACATGATCACGAACGAAATAACACATAAGGAAGCCTTTTCGCTCAAAGCCAAATTGAGTGATTATAGCCAGTTGATTAAAATGCGACTGACTTTCACCGTAGTATTTTCTGCTGCGATGGGTTTCTTATTGGCTACCACTGCTTCTACCCCAATGATCGACCTCTTCTGGTTGGTGCTTGGTGGATTTTTAGTTGTGGGCAGTTCCAATGGTATCAATCAAATTATTGAAAAGAACTACGATAAATTGATGCACCGCACTGCTAATCGTCCTATTGCCACTGGCAGAATGGGCGTTTCGGAAGCGGCTGTATTCTGTTTATTGATGGGCATTGCCGGCGTAAGCATACTGAGCTATTTCCTTAACCCGCTTAGCGGATGGTTGGCTTTGGCGTCTTTGGTTTCCTATGCTTTCTTCTATACCCCATTGAAAAGAATGTCGCCAGTAGCGGTATTTGTAGGAGCCTTCCCAGGCGCAATTCCTCCGATGTTGGGTTATGTAGCCGTAACGGGAACTATTGATGCCGTGGCACTTGCCTTGTTTGCTATTCAATTCTTCTGGCAATTCCCACATTTCTGGGCCATTGCCTGGATTCTTGACGAAGATTATAAACGTGCAGGTTACCGCTTGCTTCCTTCTTTCGAGGGGCGCGGTAAAAAATCAGCACGCCAAATGGTATGGTATACCGTGGTATTGATTCCCATGGGATTCTTGCCTTATACCATGCAAGTTAGCGGCCTTGTTTCAGCGATAATCTCTGCAGCGGCGGCATTAGCTTTCTTGTATTTTGCCATTAAACTTTACCGCAGTTGTGCTGATAAAGATGCGAAGGTGCTCATGTTTGCTTCCTTCCTTTACCTGCCAGTTGTTTTACTCTCTTTTGTCCTAGATAAATTGTAAGAAACGATGATGACTGCTACTCCCTCCACCAATACGAAAAACAACTACGTTGTCGATCCAAAACGTTTCAACCTATGGTTGGCAATTATTGGTTCAACCATGTTCTTCGCTGCATTAACTTCAGCATATATTGTAAAGCGTGCAGAAGGAAACTGGAATGCCTTTATCATTCCTGAGCAGTTCATTTACTCGACTGTAGTTGTTATCCTTTCCTCCGTCACCATGCAGTGGGCTTATTTCGCTGCGAAACGTGATGAGTTGTTCCAAACGAAAGTAGCCTTAATATCTACCCTCATTTTGGGGATAGCATTTGGGCTTAGTCAGTATATGGGATGGAAAGTCCTGGTTGATAATAATATGCACTTCGCGTCTGACGACGTGGCTGTGTCTTTTTTTTATACCATTACTGCATTTCACTTCCTTCATGTATTTGGAGGATGGATTGCCGCTTCAAGAGCTTTATGGAAAACCATGAAACTTGAAGTACACAAAAAGAGCATGCGCACCATCAGTATGTGCACAACTTACTGGCACTTTATGGGCGTGCTCTGGATTTATTTGTATTTGTTTTTATTTTTGAACCGCTAATAAACAAGGAATGTCAACACACTCAGTAGCATCGAACAATTCCGGATCTGTATGGAGAGGAGGAGTTTCTCCCTTCAACGTCAGCTATGGTAAGTTGATGATGTGGATCTTTTTGTTATCCGACGCATTTACTTTCTCATCCCTGCTGATTGCATACGGAGCAGAACGTTTTAGTTTCTCAGGAAATGTCGATACCCCATGGCCTTTGCCGGATATGGTGTTTAACCACTTCCCGTTCGCCCATCATATTCACTTGCCTTTATTCTTTGTGAGTTTGATGACCTTTATCCTCATCTTCTCTTCTGTTACCATGGTATTAGCGGTTGAAGCAGGGCATCGTCAATCCAAAAAAGAAGTAGGTAAGTACATGTTAATGACCATTATCGGAGGTTTTGCATTCTTAGGCTGTCAGGCTTGGGAGTGGAGTAACTTCATTGGTGATGGTGCAACCTTGAGCTTGAATCATTTCTCGCTTACGGAAGCAGGACGTGCTTATGCGGATACCCTAAAAGTAGGTGGACATTACGAATGGACCGAAGGCCTACGTCAGACTGGACCAGGTGTATTCTCTGCCTTGTTCTTTATTGTTACCGGATTCCACGGATTCCACGTATTCTCAGGAGT
The DNA here is from genome assembly GCA_023277325.1 of Bacteroidia bacterium. Lineage (GTDB taxonomy): Bacteria > Bacteroidota > Bacteroidia > UBA8524 > UBA8524 > UBA8524. The sequence goes on from JALRIQ010000221.1 coordinate 2,724, forward strand.
GGTACTTAATATTGTTGTTTACATCAATGTATTGAAAGGTACCTACGAGAAACGCGGCCATTATGAAATGGTAGAGAAAGCTGGATTATACTGGCACTTTGTAGACCTCGTATGGGTCTTTGTATTTACCTTCTTCTATTTGATCTAACAGTTTAAAGCGAGAAATCATGTCACACGCATCACATAGCGATAAAGAAACCCTGATGTACGAAACCAATCAGGAGATGTTGTACCATGGTGAGAGCCACGGTACCAAAGAAATTTGGCAAATCTTCGGATGGTTGACCGTTATTACGGTTTTGGATATCATCCTTTATTTTGCCCTTGAACCAACCATGTTCCGTAATAT
>JALRIQ010000222.1 GCA_023277325.1 Bacteroidia bacterium
GATGACGAGATATAGGTTTAGAATAGAGCAGACTAAGTGTAGCGGGCGATTTCGCGGTCGACGTCGCGTTTTTTGATATCCTGGCGTTTGTCGAACTCTTTTTTACCTTTTGCCAAGGCGATATCGATTTTTGCAAAACCCCGATCACTCTGAAAAATCCGAATAGGAACAATAGTTAAGCCTTTATCCTTCAGCTTTCCTTCGAGTTTACGCAATTCGCGTTTTTTGAGCAGAAGTTTACGTTTTCTTAAGGGTTCATGGTTATTGATATTGCCAAACTTAAACTCAGCAATATGGGCGTTGATAAGGTATAATTCTCCATCGTCGAATGCGCAATAGGCATCCGTGATAGAAGCATTGCCTGTTCTTAGCGACTTCACTTCCGTTCCGAGTAATTGTATCCCCGCTACGTATTTCTCCAAAAATTCGTACTCAAATTTCGCCCGTTTATTCAGGATGCTAATAGTTCCCTCAGCCATTTAGTTCTGCAAATAGTTTATTCAATTTTTCCTTTTTAATCACTTTCTGCCCTGTTTCGCCAGAAGCGATTAAGCGATCGCCAACTTTGGCTTCAAAGCTGGCAATGACCGCATTCCCCTTCACCTCTGTTAGGGTAGATGTGAATTTAACGGTTTGTCCGATTAAAGCGGGTGAATGGTGCTTAATGCTTAAAAAGGCACCAATTCCCTCTTCATCCTCTTCTTTCATTTCCAGCACAAATAAGCGACAGGACCATTCAGCGTCTCTGCCCAAAGCGAAAGTTGAATACACCGCATGCACCTCACCACTTTCAAAGGAAGCTTTATCTGCCTCTTCTACCTGTTTGGTATAGTGAAGTTGATCTCCGATTGAAAAAGGATTAATCATGCTGCAAATGTAATTGAGTTCGGAAAAGGAAATAAAAAAAGGGATGATTAAAAATCATCCCTTTTCACTGTTTTCAGGTAGTAATTACTTGATCATTGGAACTTGCATTCCATTGATGATTGGTAATTTTTTACCAGCGATTTCTTGTGTTACAAATGCAGCGATATCAACGTTTTCAGCTACGTAGTCTTCAGATACAGAGTAAGTGAAGGTCTTTTTGAAACGTGTTCCTTTGGTTGTAGTTGGAACCATTTCACCCCATTGGCCAGTGATCATATCACGAAGCATGTGGTTGTGAACGTAATCGTTTTTGATAACACCAGCATCAACTTGCTTCCCTACAACACCGTTCTCAAGAACAACAACGTTAAGGTAGTTTGGATCTGTTTCGTCACCTGTGTAGAATAGCTCTACAGTAACTTTAAGTTCACGTGTAGAAGCATTGTACTCAGATTTCATTCCCATGTTAACATTAGTTGGTTGCGCCATTCTGTCGATACCTGCAGCGTTAAATCCTCCACGGCTGATTGCCATTGAAGTAGCTTTTTGCTTGTAGTAAGGAGCAGCGCCTGCAGCACCATCAAATGTGAAACGGTTCATCGAGCCTGCTGGGTATCCTGCAAGATCAGACATGGCTGCTAATGCATTACCGTAAGGATTAGTAAAGTCAGGCCATCCAGCTGCTGGTGTAGCATAGCTACCAGTGTGAATGTTGATCAAAACAACTTTTCCTGGGTTTGCATCCGCAAGAGCTTGAGCTCGTTTGTGTCCGTCAGGACAAAAAGTACAACGTACTCCAGTGTACTCTTCCAACACTGCATTTCCGTTTCCTGGAACTTCAGAAGCCAATTTTTCCTCTTGTGGAGTAGTACTTCCCTCTCCATCAGTAGAATCTTTTTTACAGCTGCCAAGTACCATTGTCATCGCTACAAGCGCAACTAATGGTAGTTTAAAGTAGATTTTTTTCATAATAATTAGCTAAATCAGTTTTTTAATTAATTCAAATATATGAAGTTTAGACATAATTAAATAACATATGCTGCATCAGTCGAATTTTTTTATCCATTAATTAAGCCATTGACATTTAAGGCATGAAAAAGGAGACACTAAGTCTCCTTTTCTTCAAATTCATTGATTACACTAGACTCTAACGAATCACACGGAACTCTACCCTTCTGTTCTTCTGTCTTCCTTCTGGCGTATCATTGCTTTCAATCGGACGACTAGAGCCGAAACCTTCAGTTTTTATACGCGCTGGACTGATGCCTTTTCTTTGCAAATAATAGCGAATTGCATTGGCTCTATCCAAACTCAAAGCTTCATTCTTCTTCGCATTTCCTGTATTGTCGGTATGCCCTGCGATATAGATTCTGTATTCAGGACGTTTGTTCAATAATTCAATCAGTTTATCAAGACTTTCATAAGTTCCTGCTGAAAGATTTGCGCTTCCTAATGCAAACTCGAGGTTATCAAAAGCCTCTTGCAAGATATCCGCATCTTCCTCTGGAATTTCCAAGATATCTATTCGTTCGGCCACTTTTGGACAACCGTTATTTTCCACCGTTCCTTTTTCAAGCGGACAAAGGTCAATTAAGTCATATACTCCATCCCCATCAGAATCCGGACAGCCATTGAATTCAGGTAACCCAGGAGTTTCAGGAC
>JALRIQ010000223.1 GCA_023277325.1 Bacteroidia bacterium
ACATAGGCGCTGACTTCATTCAGCTGTGGCTTCAGTTTTTCCGGAAATTTTGGGTCATTATTTAACAAGCCAATAATCGCTTCTGCGTCGGCTGCTTTGCCGAGTAATACATACGACTTGATAATCCATAGGGTAGCTTCGTATGAAATTTTAGAGCCTTTGTATTGGGAATTAAGAAACTGGAAAGTCTCAATCGCTGCAAAATAATCTCCTTTGAAGAAGTAAGCCTTTCCCATGAGGAAGTAGGCATTGTCGACCCACTTGCTAATTGGTCTTTCCGCTATAACCCGCGAGGCCTTTTTAATGACCTCATCCATATTGCCTGATTGACTTTTGCGGTTGTCTTCGCTGCCATAGGGAAATACGTCGAGCACCTGAGAAAAGTCGTCGACATGGACTTTTTCCAAACTAAAGCGTGTTTCCTCCAGCTTTTGTTCGCCATTGAAGTACACGTTATAATGCGCCACCATATTTTGGTAGCTGCGGTTTAAAAAGGTGTCTCTGTTCTTATCGCAGGATGAAATTCCCAGGATAACAATGAGTATCGTAAATATTCTTGCGGCAAGCGTCGCTTTCAAAAGGATTCCTTATTTAATACAATAACTTTGAAGCAGCGAAATTATTATTTAATAAGCAATTATCTTGGTTGATCGCAGAAATGGAACAGAAAAAACGACTTATACACCGTCTTCGCAATAAATACCGCCTGGTAATTATGAATGATGCCACCTTTGAGGAAAAGGCATCGCTCACCTTAACCAAGCTGAATGTCTTCATGCTATTTAGTAGCCTTTTGGTTTTCTTTTTTGGACTAAGTGTGCTGCTTTTAGGTTATACCTCCCTACGCGAATACCTTCCTGGCCAGATTAGCAAGGATCAAACGCACCTATTATTAGAACTTTCGTATAAGCTTGATTCCATGGAAACTGTTATTCAGGCAAATGAGATGATGATGGAAAATAGCATGCGTATTTTAGAAGATAAACCGGATACAAGTTTGGGGCAGGAAGGAACCGATAGCTTATTGGGTGAGGTCCTTCTGGATCCGAGTGAAGAGGAGCTGGCACTTCGCGAAAAGATCAATAGCAAAAAGGATTATTCGTTGGAGGCAGGCAGAACAACAACAGGAAACGCCTTATTTGCTCCATTTTTTACTCCTTTAAATGGATTAGTTTCTGCCAAGTTTGATCCGGTAATTGATCACCTGGCTACGGATATTGTTTCGAAAGATGACCAAACGGTTAAGTCAGTTTTGGAAGGAACGGTAGTATTATCATCCTGGACTCCAGAAACCGGACATATCCTTGCCGTTCAGCATGCCAATAACCTTTTATCCATCTATAAACACAATTCGGTATTGTTGAAAAAAGTGGGTAATTTTGTGGATGCGGGAGAGGCGATAGCTATTGTCGGAAATTCTGGCGAGTTCTCAAGCGGTCCGCACTTGCACTTTGAGCTTTGGCATAATGGCATTGCCTTGAATGCAGAAGATTATATGGTGTTTAAATAATAGCGCATGTTCGGTAACAAAGAAACGAGTTCAAAAAAGGGTAAAGGTTTAGAGGGTGTAGGACAAGATCTCAACCTGATAGGGGTAGGAACTTCTATTAATGGAGATATCAACTCAACAGGTGATTTGCGCATTGACGGCACCGTAAAAGGCAGTGTAAGCTCTAAGGCACGTTTGGTTCTCGGGCCAAATGGAAAAATTGAAGGAGATATTCGTGCCCAGAATGCAGATATACAAGGAAGCGTTAAGGGCAAACTGATGGTAGGGGAGATTCTCTTCCTGAAAAGTACGGCCCAAATAGAGGGTGATATCATTACAAATAAACTCGTTGTTGAAAGTGGCGCTGAATTTAATGGTAACTGCGTGATGAAATCTTCCTCGCGCATGGGGGACGAAAAAATTTCGAATGAAATCAGAAAACCCAAAGCCGAACAAGCAACCCTTTGATTTTCTCAAACTCTGGTCGCTGACCTTACCTTTAATCTTAACGGTAGGTGTTCTTGGCCTGTTAGGGCATTTATTGGATGATGCCCTTGATTTAAATTTTCCATTGTTCTTATTGCTTGGTATTTTTGCCGGCCTCGGAGCGGCGGTTTTACAAATCCTTCGCACCTTAAATAAGAAGTAACATGACCTTTGGGAAATTCACCTTACGCCTGGCAGCCTTTTCGGGTATCATTGCCGTGGCCTTGCAACTTATCTTTTCGAAAACCGACCTCTTACCTTCCAGCTTATGGTGGGCTTTTGGTTTTATGGTAGTCATTACATTGGTTATCTATTATATCTCCGTGTTTTCCCTTCGGATGAATGTGAAAAATTCCATGAGTCTGATCTTCGGTTCCATGTTTTTTCGACTTTTTTCGTCCTTAATTTTTGTCATTTCTTACCTGGTTTTCACAGGTTCTAGGGACATTCCTTATGTTGTCGGATTTATGCTTCTATATCTTTTATTTCAAGTGTTTGAAATTTATCATTTAGTAGCTAACTTGCGCCCCGATTTAAAAAAGTAGTCAATCCTTGATGAGGCACGTAAAATCAGGCATTCGCGGTTTTTGGAGAGTGAAAAATTTCGCCTTTCTTCTCGCATTTATGACGTTCACTTGGTCATTTGCTAATCCGGCAGACCATGAAACGGGACATGATTCAGTTCAACATGAAGATATTATTCCGCATGACGAAGTTGGACACGACACACATGGTGAAGCAGGACATGGAGAAGAGGAGGGTTTTACCACCGCTACTATGAGCAAAACCATTCTGCACCACATTAGTGATGCACATGAATGGCATTTCTTCTCAATCGGAGAAACACATTACAGCTTGCCTTTGCCTGTTATTGTTTATTCAGAGCAATACGGATTGGATATTTTTATGTCCAGTAGCTTCGATCACCATACACATATGTACAAGACATATAAGGAGGAGCATGGTCACATCGTATTATTAGATGAGTCAGGCGAACCTTTGTTGGTTGAGCAAAATGTGGAAGAAGATGGCGTTGTAGTTGGAACTGAAATGGTTCCTGCTCCCGTGATGGATTTGTCCATTACCAAGAACGTAGCTTCTATGTTGGTGTCCTTTATTATTATCCTTCTTTTGTTTACTTCGGTAGCAAAAGCTTACAAGGCTCGTCCGGGTCAGGCACCAAGAGGACTTCAGTCTTTTATGGAGCCTTTGATCTTGTTTGTTCGTGATGAAATCGCGAAACCAAACATGGGTCATCATTATTTAAGATTTACACCTTATTTGTTGTCGCTCTTCTTCTTTATTTGGGTGAATAACTTATTGGGACTCCTACCAGGAGCGGCAAACGTAACTGGTAATATCGCGTTCACCATGGTATTGGCATTGCTCTCCTTGATCATTACTAATGTTAATGGAAACAAATCTTACTGGGGACATATCCTATGGCCTCCAGGAATTCCTCTGCCGGTTAAGGTCATTCTTATCCCGGTAGAGATTATCTCGATCTTCACCAAGCCATTTGCCTTGATGATTCGTTTGTTCGCTAACATGACAGCGGGCCACATTATCATCATGAGTATTTTGGGTCTGATTTTCCTTTTCTCTGAAAACGGAACAAATCTGGGCGCAGGCTTTGGAGTATCCTTCGCTTCGGTACCATTTGCCATCTTCCTTTATACATTGGAATTGTTGGTAGCGGCTATCCAAGCATTTATTTTTACCATGTTGACGGCCTTGTTCATTGGACAAGCGATGCCGGAAGACCATCATTAATAGCAAATAATCAATCACAATTAATACATAGACCTATGTTGTTACAAACTATCTTATTAGAAGTAGTGAAGTATGGACCTATCGGTGCCGGTATCGGTGCTGGTTTAGTAGCCCTTGGAGTAGGATTGGGTATCGGAAAAATCGGTTCTGGCGCGGTAGAATCTATCGCTCGTCAGCCTGAGGCTTCTGGAGACATCCGGACTACTGCGATCATCCTTGCTGCCTTCATCGAAGGTGTGGCCCTTTTCGGTGCGGTGATCTGCTTCCTTGCAATGGGTAACTAATAAAGAAAATTTACAGGTTACTTCCTTCGGTTTCGGAGGAAGTGACTTGTTATGTCCAAATCACTTTAAAAGAAGAAAATGGAGTTATTAACCCCTGCCTTAGGCTTATTCTTCTGGACGCTGGTTGTTTTCTTAATTATCATTTTCATGCTCAAGAAATTGGCATGGAAACCGATTCTTAAGGCGATCAAAGACCGGGAAGATTCGATTGAAGAAGCATTAAAATCTGCAGAGAAAGCACGTTCAGAAATGAGCCAACTTCAAAGTGGAATTGCTGAAGCGAAGAAAGAAGCCGCAGCTGAGCGTGATCGTATCATGAAAGAGGCTACCGAGATGAAAAACAACATCCTCGATCAAGCCAAAAAAGATGCGCAAAACGAGGCTCGTCGTATTGTGGATGATGCACGCGATGCCATCTTGAAAGAAAAAGCCGCTGCTATGGCCGATATTCAGTCGCAAGTAGCTTCGCTTTCTTTGGAGATTGCTGAGAAAGTGCTCGCGAAGAAGTTCGAAAATAAAGGCGAGCAAGAAGCGCTCGTTCAAGAATATTTGAAAACCGTATCGCTCTAAGCTATGTCAGAAATCAGAATAGCATCCAGATATGCCAAATCGCTAATTGATCTGGCGAATGAGCAGCAGGCCACTGAGGCCATCTATGCTGATATGGAACTTTTTGCTTCTACCTGCAAGGTCAATAGAGACTTGGTGGTAATGCTAAAAAGCCCAATCATTCGTGGTGATCAAAAGCGCCAGGTAATTGAGGCGAGCTTTACTGGATTCAACAAGCTAACTACCTTGTTTGTCAATACAGTGATTCGCAAAGGTCGTGAGGCCTTTTTGCCACTGATTGCCAAAGAAGTGATTCGCATGTACAATGAGCAGAACAATATTGCTTCTGCGAAAGTTACAACTGCCTTTGCGGTTGATGCGAAAGTATTAGCGGATATCCAAAAGACACTGGAAAGTAAAACCGGAAAGAAAATCGTTCTCGAAATGGAAGTTGACCCGAGCCTTATCGGTGGACTTGTGGTTCGCATGGGGGATAGTCTTTACGATGCCAGTATCGCTAAGCAATTGAAGAATATTAAAAAAGAACTCGTTTTAAATTAAAAAATTATATGGCTAATATTAGACCTGACGAGGTTTCAGCGATTATTCGCGAACAACTCTCCAGCCTGAAGACGGAAGCCGAACTTGAAGAAGTTGGTACGGTCCTCCAAGTGGGTGACGGTATTGCACGTATTTATGGTTTGACCAAAGTACAATCCGGTGAATTGATTGAATTCCAAAACGGATCTCAAGGTATTGCCTTGAACCTCGAGGAAGACAACGTAGGTGCGGTATTACTCGGTAAAGCTGAGGAAGTACGTGAAGGCGATGTCGTAAAAAGAACACGTCGTATTGCTTCTCTGAAAGTAGGAGAAGGAATGTTGGGCCGTGTTGTGAACACCTTGGGTCAGCCTATCGATGGTGAAGGTGCCATTACTGGTGACCTTTATGAAATGCCAATCGAAAGAAAAGCACCAGGGGTTATTTACCGTGAACCGGTAACTGAGCCGATGCAAACTGGTATCAAATCAATCGATGCGATGATTCCAATCGGACGCGGTCAGCGTGAGTTGATCATTGGCGACCGTCAAACAGGTAAAACAGCTGTAGCGGTTGACGCGATCATTAACCAAAAAGGTAAAGGCGTATATTGCGTTTACGTTGCGATCGGTCAAAAAGCTTCAACAATTGCAAACGTGTTGCGCAAGCTAGAAGAGCATGGCGCGATGGAGTACACAGTGATTGTTGCTGCATCAGCTTCTGAATCAGC
>JALRIQ010000224.1 GCA_023277325.1 Bacteroidia bacterium
AAAACACAATTTTACCCTCAATCTCTTTGGGGTCCATTTTGCTCAGCTCGTTCCAACCCATCACTTCTATCACTTCGCCCGATACTTCTCCCGGAACTGATCCACCTAAGGCACAAATGGGCATCGGACGAATCGGCTCATCGGAAGCAGACAAAGTAACCACCAACGGCGACTCACTGCCGCGCTCCCAATGCGGCACCATCACCTCCTGGCGGTATACCGAATCGAAGCCATAGTTTTTCATCTTTCCTTCTGTGAGGTCAACTGCCTTTTGGGCTGCCACAGAACCACTCAGGCGTGGGCCAGCCTGCTTACAGAGGTCTTCTAAATCCGTATAAGATCTGCCTTTGGTTAAAGCCTCTTCGAAAATGTGGGCAATGAAAAGGGAATCTTCATTGACTTGTGCCAAGGTAAACAATGGAAACAGACAAAGAATCAGGGTATAGATGCGTTTCATGGAATACAAATTTGCACTTTTCTACGAACATCTTGCTGCATGGCATCTTCCTTGCGGATTATCAGCGATTATCGTAATTTTCCCAACTATGATTCGAAGTGTACGCGCGTTGTTTTTTGTGAGTTTAGTGATGCTGACTGGAGCGGCTTTTTCTCAAGTTCAAACCATCATTCACGGAAATTTAAACGAGTTTGGAGCAGAAGAAGTTAAACTCATCTATAATAAAGTCCCTTTTGCCAGCAAGCCTTTGGAGCTCAAAGCGCAGGCGGATAGCAGCGGACAGTTTTTTATCCAATTTCCTTTGGATAAGGCTGCGAATATTGACTTCTATCATGGCAGTAAATCCATATCCTTAATCATCGCTCCTGGTGATAGCTTTTATGTAGATGTAAAAAAGACGGACGACGCACTTGATGCCTATACACTTAGCGGACGAGGTTATGAGGAATCCTATCTGAACTATTTAATCTTTCGCGACTTCGACAGAAATGTCATCCAAACCTTTCAGGATCAGGTAAAAAACCTGGACGTAAATGCCTACGATGCAAAAGTGCAAACCTGGATGAAGGACTTCCGCGAAGTGCTCAAAAAAAGCCTGAAGGAGATTGATGCAGATAAAACACTTAGAAAACATGCAGAACGCATGGGCTTAATCAAAGAGGCCAACTATTACCTCATCTATGCCAATTACCAAAAGAATGTGACGCAAAAGGCCTTTCCATTGCCTAAGAATTTTGAAAAAGTCCTTTCCAATAAAACCTTATTTGAAATTGACTATACCCCGAGTCCGGAATACCAGAACTTCCTGCTGTTGCACCTAACCACCATCGGACCAACTCCTAAGGAAAATGTATGCGACGGAGTGATTGAATTCCTCGACTTTATCGATAGCGTTTACGCTCAGAAATCGCACGACGAACTCATGGCTCGTGTACTTTGGGAAGGCATGGACAATGGCTGTTTTAAGCGGACGAAAAAATACTACGATGCTTATGTGGCAACCTCTACCTTTCCTGATTATGTGCAAACCCTTCAGGCCAAAGCATCCCAATTGGCGACATTAGAACCTGGTGATATTGCTCCCGATTTCGAGTTTGTGGATATGAATGGAAATATCCATATGCTGTCAGAATTCCGCGGAAAAGTGATTTACCTCGACTTTTGGGCCACCTGGTGTGGACCCTGCATCCAGTCGATGAAACTTTCTGCCCCGCTAAAAGAGAAATTCAAAGGCAATGAAAATGTGGCCTTCGTTTATATTTCGACTGATCAAAATGCGCAGAAATGGCAAGGACACGCCATTACCAATAATGGAGAGCCGAATATGTGGCATATGGGACCAAGCGCCTACGCTGCTTCAGTAGCTTACCGTATCCAAACGATTCCCCGCTATGTGATCATCGATAAAGAAGGAAAAATTGTAGATGCCAATGCGCCGCGCCCATACTCTCCTGAAATTGAAGGAATTTTATTGAGAGAAGCTGCGAAGCCATATACGCCGAAGCCTTAATAATAAAAGCTTGATTCCCTTTTTAATAGTGCATCTTTGTTAGGTGTTTGAATTCGCAAGCACCTACAAGCTTGCCCTATGGATCAAAAAGACAACAAACACCCGGTTAAATTTGAAGTAATCGGCGATTGGGCCCCTCAGATGGCCTACCTGAAAAATCAATTTCCAGCACTTACTGAAAAGGACCTTGAATACCTTCCCGGAAGAGAATTTGAATTAATTGGCTCGATACGCAGTCGCTTGAACAAATCTTTCGATGAAGTCAAAGAACTGATTCGACTGGCAGAGATAGAAGTAAGGTAGACGACAGGCCATAGTCCATAGACCTATAGAGGTTTGTGAAAAGGTCCAAGGTAATGGGTTACAGGTTAGAATTATTCGACCAATAGCCTCCCGTCATCCCGTCATCCCCTCACCTTTCCGCCGAAGCGCAGCGGAGGTGGACCGAAATCTATTCGCCTGCTCCCTTCTTCAGGGTAAATCCAAAGGTGGTTCCTGCGCCAACTTTACTGCGCACATTGATAGTTTGACCGTGAGCCTCGATGATATGCTTAACGATGGCCAATCCAAGACCATTTCCGCCGGCTTCGCGAGAACGGCTCTTATCTACACGGTAGAACCGTTCGAATAAACGGCCAAGGTGTTTTTCTTCTATCCCTTCGCCATTGTCGCTAATCTCTACTAGGATATTTTCATCCATATCGTAGAAAGCACAATAGGTATGCCCGCCGTCATTTCCATATTTGATGGAGTTCACCAGCAAATTCACCAAAACCTGACGAATCCGATATTTATCGGCATACACAAAAAATGGTTGGTCGCAGCCTTCCTTGAAGTTTAGGGTAATGCCTCTCTCCTGGGCCTTCATTTCCAGCGACTCAAAAATATCGCGGACTTGAGCATGGATATCAAAGCGCTCCATCTCCATTTTAAGCTGACCCGTTTCTAGCTGAGAGATATTAATCAGGTCTTCTACTAAGTCACACAAGCGATCCACTGATTTGGCCGCTTTTTTTAAGAAGTGAACATTCACCTCTGGATCATCGATAGCTCCATCTATAAGTGTATGGATATACCCCTGAATATTGAAAATTGGGGTTTTTAATTCATGCGACACATTGCCGAGAAACTCCTTGCGGAAATTCTCCAATTTTTTTAACTCCTCGATTTCTGCATTTTGATCTTTCGCCCACAAAATCACTTCCTGGTTTACCTCGCTAATCGGGTCGGAAGTCATGTTCGACTTATTAAAAACAGAACTCGTATACCGCGTTGTTTTTAGACGATGGATATTTTTATAGATGAGCTTAATCTTCCGGTAAATGAAGATCTCCAACGCGTAGTAAAAGAAGATAAACGAGAATACCCCGGTAATGACGAAGAGGGCCAAAGCCTCCGTCCATGATGCCTGTATAAATGCAGTAAGCCCTCCAACCAAGAGGGCTACAACGAGGGCGGTATAGAGCGCAATGCTGCTCGGAGTAGGGTTACGAATCATCCTTCAAATTTATATCCAACTCCCTTGACGGTGCTGATATAAGCATCACCGAGCTTCTCGCGGATTTTTCGAATATGTACATCAATGGTTCGGTCAACAACCAATACATCATCTCCCCACACTTTTTCCAGAATATTTTCTCGAGTGAATACTTTGCCTGGCTTACCTGCCAAGAGGTGCAGTAATTCAAATTCTTTTTTCGCCATTGGAATCACCACCCCATCTTTCTTCACAGAAAAACTATCGCGGTTGATTTCCAAATTGCCAATCGTTATGCTATCACTTACTTCTGCAGGAGCTTTACGACGCAAAATGGCATTGATGCGGCTGATAAGAACACGCGGCTTAATTGGTTTGGCGATATAATCATCCGCACCTACATTAAAGCCAGCAATCTCTGAATACTCTTCACTTCGTGCCGTTAGAAACACAATAAAGGTATTGTTGAATTGTTCTTCTTCGCGCAATCGTCTGCAGGTTTCGATACCGTCCAATACCGGCATCATTACATCCAGAACAACTAAGTCAGGGGTAATTTCTTTGGCTTTATCGATACCTTCTTGACCGTTGGCTGCGAGGTGAACTTCGTAACCTTCACGCTTCAGGTTGTATTCAATAAACTCGAGGATATCGGGCTCATCATCTACAACGAGGATTTTGAAATTTTGATTTGTGTCCATCATATGTTTATGCAAGGTTACCCCCAGGTAATGAATTGCATATTAACTCAAATTTAAGTAATTGTTACCTCGCTCAATTGAGAACTTCCTTCAATTTGTCTGCTAAGGCCTTTCCTCTCAAGTCTCTCGCAATGATTTTTCCATCGCGGTCAATCAGGAAAGTAGTAGGTATCGAGGTAACAGCATAAAGTCGTGCACCTGCAGAACGCCACTCTTGCAAGTCGCTTACATGTACCCAGTGTATTCCATCCTGGTGAATGGCTTCCTTCCATTTTGACGCCTCTTTATCCAGAGAAACTCCAAAAATTTCGAAACCTTTATCCTTATACATGTTGTATAAATTCAGCACATTAGGGTTTTCCTGACGGCAAGGGCCGCACCAGGATGCCCAAAAATCGATAAGGACTACCTTACCGCGCAAACTGCTTAGTCCAACTGGGTTTCCACTCGTATCAGGCAGGTTGATTTCTGGCGCCATTTGCCCCACTGCAGTCGCCTGCTGCGCTTTGTAGTTGCGCACAAAGGTCTGTACCAAATCTCCTTGTAATCCACTTGCATTGGCCTCTTCATACAATTCGGCCTTCATGGAATCGGTAAATGGCACTTGCAATGCCAAATGGTAATACAGTTTCACCAGCGGCGAATGAACATTTTTTAAGCTATCGGCATACTCTTGCACGTACTTATTGTTCACGGAAGTAAATTCTTCCCGTAATACGTTCAACTTGACCTCATCATTTGGGTCGATTTGCTCAGCGCGTTCGCGAATGGCTCCCAACTCTTTTCCAGAACGCACTTCGATATCGCGAAGTCTTCTAAAAATCTCACTCTCTTCAGAGCCAGAAACAGTATAATTATCGTAGTTCTGATCAGGAACCTGCAACTGAATACGGTCTGCAGTATCCACCACCAAGAAGATCTTTTTGTATTGATCGAAATTGAAAATGGCCACAAACTTCTCACGAGCAAAACCTTCGAGACGGAAATTTCCATCCACATCAGCCGTATCCGTAGCGAGTATTTCGGCTTGCTGACCAATTCTGCCAAGCATAATTACCGTTCCTCTTCCGTTTTCAATATTTCCTTCAATCACGAAGTTGTTGAAGTTTTCTGCGGTCTCTTCTTCCTTTTCTTTCTTGTTGTCGCAAGCACTCAAAACGAAGAGCGCCAACATCGGCACTAAAATTCTCTTTATTTTTATCATCCGTCTAATCTTTCTGATAGCAAGCGGCTCGATTCTTTTGGGTCGGCCTTTCCTTGCGATAATTTCATTAACTGCCCCATAAATAGGCCAAGCAATCCTTTTTTTCCATTCTTATACTCTTCTACCTTATCCGGCATGGAGCTTAATACCTGATCTACCAAACCTTCCAAAAAGGCCGAATCACTTTCCTGCAATACATTCAATTCCTGAGCGATGCTTAAAGGCGATTTCTCCGGACTTTCAATCATGGCTGGGAATACCCGCTGAGAAGCCACTGAGTTCGAGATCTTATTGTCGTCGATCAGCTGAATCAATGCCGCCAGGTTCTCCGGCACAATGGTGAAATCAGCCATTTCCAGGGCATTTTCATTCAGGTAAGACTTCACTGCACCCATCACCCAATTCGCTGCCGCTTTGGTATTTGAAGTATGATGAATCAAAGAATCAAAATACAAGGCGACTTCCTTGGTATCGGTCAATACCTGGGCATCATAGGCACTCAATCCCAATTCCTCGGTATAGCGTGCGAATAAGGCATCAGGTAATGCTGGCATTTGGGCTTTGATTTCATCTACCATGGCCTGATTTGCAATAAAGGGCGGCAAGTCTGGCTCTGGGAAATAGCGGTAATCATTCGCCTCTTCTTTGGAACGCATAGAAAACGTAGTTCCTTTCATCGCATCGAAAGAACGGGTCTCTGAAGTAAAGGGTTTTCCGGCTTCAATCAGGTCAATCTGACGAATAATCTCGTATTCAATCGCGCGTTTTACGTTGCTGATGGAGTTCATGTTTTTCACCTCCACCTTGGTTCCATATTCCTGCGCTCCTTTCAAGCGCACCGAAACGTTGGCATCACAGCGCAAACTTCCCTCTTCCATATTACCGTCGCAGATATCGAGGTAACGCACCAGCTTCCGCATTTCAGAAACGTAAGCATAAGCTTCGTCTGCCGAACGCATATCGGGTTCAGAAACGATTTCAATCAAGGGTACGCCGGCACGGTTATAATCCACCAGGGTATCGTACAAATCTTGGTCGTGCATCGATTTACCAGCATCCTCTTCCATATGGATACGGGTAATGCCCACCTTTTTCGTGGTGCCATCTTTCAGTTTGATATTGACAAAACCACCGTTGCATATTGGGGTTTTATCCTGGGTAATCTGATAACCCTTTGGAAGATCCGCGTAGAAGTAGTTCTTCCGCGCATAGTAATTGTATTCGCGAATAGTCGATTCACAGGCTAAGCCCATGCGAATTGCATATTCAATTACTTTGCGGTTATGATGGGGTAGAGTTCCCGGATGACCTAAACTGATTGCACTAACTTGAGTATTCGGAGATGCGCCAAAAGTGGTGCTATCTGATGAATAAGCTTTACTTTTTGTAAGGAGTTGGGCGTGGATTTCCAATCCAATTACCGCTTCGTATTTATCGTATACCGATGCCATGGTTTATATGGTCACAAATGTAAGGAAATGTTTGATGGAAGGCCGTATTAGTAAACGGTATCACGCTCAGCAATTTTTCCCGCCCAAATTCCTAATCCTCCCCTGATATTGGTATGGATGAAAACCGGCTCATTCTCGAAAGGCGCTGCATTCTGGCCGTATTGATTCAAAGTCACCTGGTAGCGGTAAAAGTCATGACTCAACGATTCACCAAGCACCATAAACTGCGGTGTTCCGGTTGCAATTCCGCGCGAGAACTCAATGCGTATTTCCTGGCTTGTACCATTAATTAAGGCATCATCAAAAACATAACTTCCATCATCCTCATTTACCGTCGATGGATTTAATAGCACTGGATCGCTGGTAAGAAAGCTAAATGGAAGAAAGCTAGCTGTGATTTCATTGTAATACGAGAAGCTCACACGGTAATAATTCTTTTCTCCTACAGGATCGCTTATCCGCAGCAGCAATGCAGAGAGTGCCTGTCCTGAAGTATCTATTCCTACCGAATCCAAATAGGTCACCCCACCGAAACTATTGGCACTGGGCATAAACAAGGTTTCATCTACTACCGGATAATCCGGATGTTCAACCCGAATACGGTATCTGCTGCCTGCTTTGGGTACAACGGGCCATTGGTAAACCTTATCAAAAACTTCATACACCCCAATACCAAGCGAGACAGGCGCAAAGCCCGTGGCCGCACGCAAGCTGCCTTGGTGCCAAATATAG
>JALRIQ010000225.1 GCA_023277325.1 Bacteroidia bacterium
CACATTATTATTGGCATTAAAAACAATGCCCCAAGGCTTTTTAAAGGTAAGTGCAGATGTTGAGTGTATGATAGCTGGATCAATAGCACAAATTCCATTTATTAAAGGATTGTTTGTTGTGCTAGTAAGCTGCCAATTCAACACTTTTTGTAAAGCGCTATCTTGTATTCCATTACCAAAATTGTGGATTGTACTTTCATTAATTGAGTACATCGTCCCTAGATATTCGCTACTAACATTTAAGTTATGTATAACCTTCCCCCATCCTGTCAAGTTGAGCTCTGTGTTTAGTTCGGAATATTTTGGTAGGCATGAAAGTTGAATCAGGTTTGGCCAGGATGCATATGGGAAAATAGAGTCGGAAATAATTATTGTTTTGTCTTGATTCACCTCAATGGCTTTGTATTGATTCGGGGTAAGTTTTTGGTAAATAGAAGTTACATTTCTATTTGGCTGTATTTCAATGGGCATGCCACTTTCCATATATAGCCTAGTCTGAATTTCAATTTCACCTTGTAAAGGGCGAATGAGTAAGTTGCTCAGATCCATTGGCCAATTAAATGGTGAATTTGAAATAGGAACTACTATGGTTTCAGAATTGAGTATACCATTTTTATCCAAAATAACTCGTTCTAATCTTAAGTCTGCAATAATTCCAATAGCTTGAATATTGTAGTCATATGTCATCAATTCTGGAACAAATAAATTCAAGTCTGAGCCATTGGAACAACCTATGCCTAGTTTTTCAATGGCACTATCTATTGTAATGCTTTTTGGGATTTTAAAAGATCCGAATCTCCCCGTAATAGTGTTTGCTTTTAATTTTATCGCCAGTTCATTACTGTTGTCGATAGAGATCAATGTTTTTCCTGCACTTGTACTACACTTATGTACAATAGTAGATACATGTGTGCCAATGGTTTGATTGTATTTACTGAAGACTTCCGTTAAACTATCCTTACTTTCAAGGAATAAATCTTTTTGGAAAATGGTATCACCAGCGGTGACTATTGAAATTCTGAAATTTAAGTCGAAGTCGAATTCGTTTTCAATTCCCAATGTAAAGGAGGCTGTACCTGAAAGAACGTTTGCGTGTATAGAGCCCCATGATTTATTGGGGGAGACATTCACTGCGCCATTGTCAGAAAATGACGGAGCAGGAATAGAACTGAGATTATTCGAGGCAAAATCAGAATAGTTTTGAGGAGCAAAAAGTTGAATAAAGTCTAGTTGGTTGATTTTATAATTTAGGCTGTCTGTTTCAGCAATTTCTAGAGCCGCTGGGAAGTTAAATGTATTACCAAGCTTAATAAAAAGTGAGTCTTTAGGAATCAAGTCGGTAAAATCAAATGGCTTTTCCAATATTGTTCTTTGAATCTTAACCGGCCCATTACCCGTGCTATCTAAGGCAAGCAAATCTGCCCATGAATAGGCTCCATTGAATATCGGAATAGGAAGGTTTAGCTGGGGCTCGATAGGATCTGTTTCCACGTAAAAATTGGAACAAGCGGTCATAAAAAATAGACCTACCAAGAATTCCATTATTTTTACGCGAGATAACATAGGTGGTTTAAAAAAGCTTGGTGTGTTTCAAATATATGCATAATACTCTTCATAAGATAATAGTTGCTTTGCCTTTAATCAGTCTCTTGTCATGTGGGGTACTAAATGACAATGTAGTATTATTTGAGGCGCCTGATAATCTTAAATTAGGTTTTGAGCCTACGGACACTATTATCGTGAAAACACCATTTTATTTTGGAGTTATTTCCCCTAAAGGTTATGACCGTTTTGAAGGAAATGTTTTTGAGAATTTGAGATTTGAATCAATGGCAATTCTTTCACAAGAACACTTTGATAAAGAGTTGTTGATATACAGAAGAATCCTCCGTCGCAAACCATTTAAATTAGAGTATGAACTTCAGACTATCGTGGGTCAAAAAAGACAAACAGTACTCGATCAAATGCATACGAATGGAAACATTGCGTTAGAAATCTTAACCGATTCAATTTTTATTGAAAAGAAAATAATTCTTGAAACCCCCACAATTTCAAGTTCAAAGGAACCATTGCCTGTTGGAACAGAGACATTGGTACTCGCGAAAATGAAAAAGGAATTGGACACTTTCGGTTCATCTGAGCGGGTTTTAATCATTAGTTGTATTTCGAAAGATCGATTTTCCGAAGAAATGTTGGACCAATTTAAAAAAGTCAGTCCGGTCACCGTGAATTACTATTACACTGATACTTGGGTGAGAATTTTTGTTCGCGATGAATCAAATGGCGGAATTAGTTTGGAAGATGCACAACGATTATTTCCAGGGTCTTGGAGATCATATTATGGAAAATGAGTATTTTAATGTTAACACTTAGTTCCGGAACATGAGGATTTTATTAAAATCAATTGTCTTAATTTTTGGATTAATTTCATTTGACGCATCTGCTACACACCTTGCTGGTGGTGATTTACAATATGAGTACATAAGTACCGATTCATCAGGAAATCACACCTATCATTTAAAGTTGCGTTTATATCGTGATACAACGGGCGTTATGCTTCCAAATTCAGCAACGGTTTATGGATGCTCACCATTTTATTCTACCGTTAGCGCAACTCTTCCACTAGACACTTTGAATTCAGGTAAGGTCGCGCCTACTATGTTTGATTGTGTTTCAGCATCAAGTGCAGGAGTAGTGATCGCTGTTTATTATTACCAAGGGGATATCATCATTCCAGGTAATGGGGTTTGGAGTTTCAGTTGGTCAAGTTGTTGCCGAAATCCAGCGATTGACAACATCACGAATCCAGGTTCACAGGGGTTCTTGATCGAGTCCATTCTGGATAATACAAATGGTCAGAATTCATCTCCTGAGTTCATTTCTGAGCCCGTGAGAGCATTTTGTATAGGCACGAAGTTTAATTGGGTTCAGGATGTAATTGAACCTGATGGGGATTCTCTTTATTTCTCGCTCGCTCCAGTCAAGGCTGGTACAAGTGTTTCTTGCTCACAGTTTTCAGTTCCGTATGATAGTAATTATACCTTTTTACAGCCTATTACCACAGGGCCTAATGATAGCCTTGTCATTGAACATGCCACAGGAATAATCTCTTTTACTCCTACTCAGGTGGAGGTTGCCGTTATAGGAGTTGAGGTTGAAGAATACCGATGGAATGGTGCCCTCCAAACTTGGAACTTGTTTGGTATGGTAAAACGAGATATGCAAGTAGGAATCGGAAGTTCTTGCACATCAAAAGCACAATCAGGCATTGAGCTAGATTCATCATCCTTTAATGTTCAATGGGATTCTATTTTAAATGTGCCGAGGATGGTAGTTGACTGTTGGTCAGATAGCGCTTTAGCCTTGCCTTTTAATTTTAAATTGGATTGCTCCACTATTGCGTCTGATGGAAGCGATTTTGGTGTTTATTTTTCCAATGGGACACAACTGTCATTTGATAGTGTTTTTGTTCAGTGTGATGTCAATAATGAAACTGTCGATTTGGCCATTTTCATGGATTCTATTTTTTTAAATGGCACTTATGTCATTTACTTCCAAACGGGATCGGATGGTGATGTAGTCACCAATAAGTGTGGATATGGACCGGCAAGTGGAGACACACTTTGTGTGTTAGAAATCAATGTTCCAAATATTGGTGCAATTCTTGGAATTGATGCGGGAATATATCCTGGTGTAACTTATCCGTATTTAACACTTCTGGAGTCGTCTGATTCAACTTATTGGTCAATTTCCAATGGTCAAATCGTTGCTGGTCAGGGAACGGATACCGTTTATGTTAAGTGGGCTCAATCAAATACTGGTTCTCTTTCAGCGTGGCGTTATAGCCCTGCTGGGTGTGGCGATACCATTATGATGAGTATTCAGACCATATTTGGAATGGAAGAAACTTTAGCGCCTGAAATAAAGTTATATCCCAATCCTGGTAATGGTATCATCACGATAAAAGTAGACGTTGAACTGAAAGGCGCTACTCTTCAAATAATTGATCCTTATGGAAGAATTATTCATAGCGTCCTTGATGTGCCCGAAATCTTTTTATTAGACGTAGAGAATTGGGCTCGAGGTTTATACTTCTTGCAATTGAGTACTTCAGAGTTTAGTTATAGGGAACGGCTCATTCTTGAATAGAAAAGCTGAATAGTGATAAGGCAAATCATTGGTATTTAGTGAAGTAGTTAAATATTATTTTAAACAAGGAAGGATAATAATTATCGGTTAAGCCCTCATTCCTTTTGCCCCGCGTCCACTCCTTTGCCTGAGTAGCCCACTAGTTTTTTTAAGTTTTTCTTATCTTTTAAGTAGCCAATTAAGCCTCACCTTTACCAAAAATTAAACCGCATGACCACACGTCTCAAATCACTACTCATCGGCTCAGGTGCATTGTTGCTGGTCCCATTTATTGGGAGCCAATTTTCTCAAGAAGTAAATTGGTCCGGATTCGACTACATCTTCGCCGCCATTTTATTGGGTGGAACCAGCTTCGTGCTAGACTTTGTGCTTACCAAAGCTAAAAACAAGCAAAGCCGCTGGGCTTGGGGCATCGTTGTCGTGCTTGCCTTGGCCTTGGTTTGGGCGGAGTTGGCTGTTGGCGTGTTCGGCAGTCCTTTGGCGGGGAGTTAAATTAATGCCCTTCCGGTCCCTTGATTCCCGCGTTTACTTCAATGTCGATGTAGTTTTCTTGAGGAGTAATGGGACATGAGTACCCGTCGGTATAGGCGCAATACGGGTTGTAGGCATAGTTGAAATCCAAGACCATAGTGCTTCCTTCGGGTTTGGTGATGTCCATGAATCGGCCCGTGCCGTAGGTGCTCACTCCCGTAGTTTTATCCATGTAAGGAAGAAATAGGTGGTCCTGATATTCTTCCATGGCCATCAACCTTTTGCTTTGGTAGAGGAACAATTCCAAAGTTTGTCCGCGCACTTCGAAAGTGGCCTTGGCATAGCGGCGGTATTCTCTACTCACCCCTGAGCTAGTGGCCATGTGGAACCACGGTTCATTTTCGAGCACTTCAATGTTCGCCTCAACGGCCATCTCCGGATTATAGCTGAAGAATTCATGTCCGTGGAAAGCGGCCCGTTCTTCTGGAGTTAGAGGACTGGTTGTGGAATCTGTATAAAAATCGTCCAATTCTTGTTGGTACTTCAACACCTCTATGCGTTCCGGTGTGGCCAATGGAACTAACTCTCCTACCACTTCATTCGGAACCTCAAAGCTCAAGCTGTAGTGGTCTATTTTCAGGCCATCACTTGTGGCGCGTACAACGCCAACACCGCGGCATTTACCCATGTGTGGTGAATCTAACCGTTCATTGAACCATAGCGTATTTCCTTTTCTGTACCAATGGCGTTCGAAGGCCTCAAAGGTCCAAGCGCTTTCTCTTCGGAAGTAAGGAGCGGCCCAAGCCTGGAATTCTCCAGCAGTCCAATACTCACCGCCGTCGGTGCCTTGGAAGATGCTGTGTTCGTTATAAAAGGCTCCGAAATAACCAGCCGAATCTGCCGTAGCAGCGGCTAGGTGCCATTGGTCAATAAATACATTAAGTGTTTTTTCTTCGGGATGAGCGTTGCGAATTATTTCCGAAATATGATAGCCTAGTCGTTCATTCCCTTTGGCGTTTAGGTGAAGCATGTCAGAAATAAAAAGTTTGGAATCGACCTCTCCGTTCTTGTCGGTGAGCCAAGGCCAGCAATCCATGAAGTGATAGTTGTACGCTTCTGCTCCTTCTTTAAGTAGGCTGTTCACTGCCTTGTATCTTGCCAGGTGTTCCCATCGTGATGGCGAAGGTTTTGGTGAAAGAAAAAACACAGGAAGATTAGGGTGTGTATTCCTGATCCAATTCATCAGTTTCCAAGCGTCAGAATGAATAGTAAATAATTCTCTTTGGCTGCCGTCTTCCTCTACATGAACTATATCATTATCCCCTTCATAAATGACAAGGATATCCGGCTTGGTGCCCGAAATGAGCTCGTCTTTATAACGGTAAAGATCGTCGAAACATGAGCCTCCTATGCCGGCATTGACCACTTCGTATTCCGGGAAACTTTCAGCCATGTTGTCCCAGAGTCGAAAGGTGGAACTTCCGGCGAAAACAATCCTTGTTTTTTCGTGAGGCAGCTTCTCGGATGTCTTTACAATCCGACGTACGTCGCGATCATAGTTTTGGCCGCATTGTGCAAAAGCGATATTCGAGACTAGAAGAAGAAGGGTGGCAAAATGAAGGTGGCTACGACGCATTGGAAGTCAATTTTATAGGCTTGAATATACTCGGATTTTTTCGATCTAAAAAGAGGTATAATAACCCTTTAACCCCCGAAAACGCTATAATGTCCTGCAATTGTCCGGCCGGACTCAGCCAAACGTTTGTTAATATTGTCATGCCGCAACAAAACGGGTTGTTAAAGCCCAATGAAATTGCGGGATACAGTTGAAAATCAAAGGATTATAATGGCTTTGGTTTTTTTGGTCTCATGGGCCCGACAATTGGGAAATCCTCTTCAAAAAGGCTCCCGGAACAAAACAAATGTATAACTGACACAACTTTGAAATACGTAGGTCCCTAACCCTGCGATTTTTTACAGATGACTGAACACGATCATATTTATCTGGGATCCATCCCTGCACAGCAAAGTCAAACGGCCGTAGAAGGTGAGGCGGTAAGCATTAACGGCGAATCGTTCTACAAGATTGCGAACTACGACCAGATGCGTCCATTCTTCATGAGCGTCGTAAGCTCTTCGAATCATTGGATGTTTATCTCCAGCACGGGCGGATTGACAGCCGGTAGAAAGAATAGTAACTATTCGTTGTTTCCCTATTACACGGACGATAAAATAAGTGAGTCTTTTGAGACGACGGGGAGCAAATCCATC
>JALRIQ010000226.1 GCA_023277325.1 Bacteroidia bacterium
TTTACACGACCACACCAAAGAAGCCAAATTCCGCTATGCGCAAGGTGGCGCGTGTTCGTTTAACCAACGGAAATGAAGTCAATGCTTACATCCCTGGTGAAGGGCACAACTTGCAAGAACACTCCATCGTCCTAGTGCGAGGAGGAAGGGTAAAAGATCTTCCGGGTGTGAGATATCACATTGTGCGTGGGGCTCTAGACACCGCAGGTGTTGCTGGCCGTACTCAAAGACGTTCAAAATATGGCGCAAAGCGACCAAAAAAATAATTCAGTAATTTTTCAGAATACTTAAATGAGAAAAAGACAGGCCAAAAAGAGACCATTACTTCCAGATCCAAGGTTCAACGATCAGTTAGTGACACGATTCGTCAATATGATGATGTGGGAAGGGAAAAAATCCGTAGCCTTTAAGATTTTTTACGATGCCATTGATGTGGTTGAATCTAAAAAAACTGATGAAGAAAAAACTGCTTTAGAGGTTTGGAAAGATGCGTTGTCCAATGTGATGCCGCATGTTGAAGTTCGAAGCCGCAGAGTGGGTGGAGCTACATTCCAAATCCCTATGCAAATTCGTCCAGACCGAAAAATATCTACTGCCATGAAATGGTTGATTGGTTATGCTCGCAAGCGTAACGAAAAATCAATGGCGATGAAATTGGCAAATGAAATCCTAGCAGCAGCCAAAGAAGAAGGTGCAGCCGTGAAGAAAAGATCGGACACGCACAAAATGGCTGAAGCAAACAAGGCATTTTCACATTTTAGATTCTAAGCAATGGCAAGAGACCTTAGATACACCCGAAATATTGGGATTGCTGCGCATATTGATGCAGGTAAAACAACCACTACTGAGCGTATTTTATACTACACCGGTGTTTCTCACAAGATTGGTGAAGTCCATGATGGTGCGGCGACCATGGATTGGATGGAGCAAGAGCAGGAACGTGGTATTACCATTACCTCTGCGGCTACTACTTGTACTTGGGAATTTCCAACTGAAAACGGAAAACCAACTGCTGATGCACAGAGGTTTCATTTTAACATTATTGACACCCCAGGTCACGTCGACTTTACTGTAGAAGTGAATCGCTCATTGCGTGTTCTTGACGGTTTAGTCTTTTTGTTCAGTGCTGTAGATGGTGTTGAGCCTCAGTCCGAAACTAACTGGCGTTTGGCTGACAACTACAAAGTACCGCGCATGGGCTTTGTCAACAAAATGGATCGTCAAGGTGCCAACTTTTTGGCTGTTTGCAAGCAAGTAAAAGAGATGTTAGGTTCTAATGCTGTTCCAATTGTGTTACCTATTGGAGACGAGGCCGATTTTAAAGGAGTCGTCGATTTGGTTAAAAACAGAGCAATTGTATGGCATGAGGACTCTTTAGGAGCAACTTTTGACGTTATTGATATTCCCGAAGACATGAAAGAGGAAGCGAGAGAATTTCGCGCACTCTTGATTGAAGAGGTAGCTGGTTATGACGAAAATCTTCTTGAAAAATTCATGGAAGATGAAGACTCAATTACCGAAGACGAGGTTCACGCTGCACTTCGTGCTGCTGTTATGGACATGTCTATCATTCCAATGGTTTGTGGGTCAGCCTTCAAGAATAAAGGCGTTCAGTTTCTTCTAGATGCTGTTTGCCGTTACTTACCTTCGCCAGTTGATAAAGAGGCAATTGTTGGAACACATCCAGACACTGGATTAGAAATTTTAAGAAAGCCAGATGTCAATGAGCCGTTTGCTGCTCTAGCGTTCAAAATTGCAACCGATCCTTTTGTAGGTCGTCTCGCTTTTTTCCGTGCCTATTCTGGTCGATTGGATGCAGGATCTTATGTCCTCAACAACCGTTCTGGTAAAAAGGAACGCATTTCTCGTATTTATCAAATGCACTCCAACAAGCAAAATGCCATTGACTTCATCGAAGCTGGTGATATTGGAGCAGCGGTTGGATTTAAAGACATTAAAACAGGAGACTCTTTGTCTGACGAAAAGGCGCCAATTGTTTTAGAAAGTATGAATTTCCCTGATCCAGTAATCGGTATTGCTGTTGAACCAAAAACAAAGGTCGATGTGGATAAGTTAGGAATGGCATTATCCAAATTGGCTGAAGAAGACCCAACCTTCACAGTGCGTACAGATGAAGCTTCTGGGCAAACGATCATTTCGGGAATGGGTGAATTACACCTCGATATCATTGTTGATCGTCTGAGACGAGAGTTTAAGGTAGAAGTCAATCAAGGTCAACCACAGGTAGAGTACAAAGAAGCCATCACTCAAAAAGCTGAACACCGAGAAGTTTATAAAAAACAATCAGGTGGTCGCGGTAAATTTGCGGACATCGTATTTACTCTTGAGCCTGCTGAAGAAGGTAAAGTTGGTTTAGAATTTGTTTCTGCCATTAAAGGTGGTAACATTCCAAAGGAATTTGTTCCTTCTGTTGAAAAAGGATTCAAATTGGCCATGGTCAACGGTCCATTGGCTGGTTATGAGGTAGATTCTATGAAAGTTACCCTAACGGATGGGTCATATCACGACGTAGATTCGGATCAGTTGTCTTTTGAATTGGCCGCTAAGCTTGGTTTTAAAGCTGCTGCTAAGGCTGCGAAAGCCGTTATCATGGAGCCATTGATGAAACTAGAAGTGTTGACTCCTGAAGAAAACATGGGTGATATCGTTGGTGATTTGAACCGACGCAGAGGTCAAGTCAATGATATGGGAGATCGCGCAGGATCGAAAGTTGTTAAAGCTATTGTTCCGCTTTCGGAAATGTTTGGCTATGTGACATCACTTCGTACCTTGTCATCTGGTCGCGCTACTTCCACCATGGAATTTTCGCACTATGCCGAAACACCAAGTAACATATCTGAAGAAGTAATTAAAGCAGCTAAAGGCCTGTAAGGCTTAAATTTATAAGACATGAGTCAAAAAATCAGAATTAAACTAAAATCTTACGATCACAATTTGGTTGATAAATCAGCTGAGAAGATTGTTAA
>JALRIQ010000227.1 GCA_023277325.1 Bacteroidia bacterium
AACAGGTTTTCCTTCTGAAAATGAAACAATTGTACTTTCCAATCCGATACCCGAATCCCCTCCATCCAAGATATAAGCGACCTTGTCACCTAGCTGCTTTTCTACCTGGGCTGCCTGAGTTGGACTCACATAGCCAAAAGGGTTAGCACTTGGCGCGGCAACGGGTCTTCCCAAAAGCCGCAGCGTGTCTAATGTCAGTGAATGATTGGGCATGCGTATCGCCACAGTATCATTACCTGAAGTAACCAGGTCGGAAACAAGCTCCGACTTTTTGAACAATAAGGTAACGGGGCCGGGCCAGGCTTTTTCCATGAGCTCTTTCGCCGCATCAGGGATTTCAGCTACCAAAGGGCCTAACCAGGAATGTTCGGCGATATGCACAATCAAGGGATCAAAGGAAGGACGGTTTTTTGCCGTAAAAATCGAAAGCACAGCATCATCTTTATCGATACGAGCTGCCAATCCATAAACAGTTTCCGTTGGTATTGCTACAAGTTTACCCTGCTGCAAATACGATGCGGCCAATGCGGTATCCTTCCCTATCATCTTACATTCCTTGCGTAGCGTCTTCGCGCTTCAGGCTGAATTTATCAATTTTATTGTAGAGATGACTGCGCTGAATTTCAATCTCCTGAGCAGTTTTCGCAATATTCCATCCATTGCTTTTTAGCTTATGGAGGATGAAATTCTTTTCTGCATAATCTTTAAACTCCTGGAACTTGGCGAACTTATCGTAGATGGTTTGCGGTCCGCTGCCAGGTTTCTGAATATTGGCATAAGCCTGAACATCTTCCTCGGTGATTTTCTGATCACACATGATGGCAAGACGCTCCACCACATTGCGTAACTCGCGGATGTTTCCTGTCCAGTCGATCGTTTTCAAAGCTTCCATACCCAAAGGCGTAAATACCTTCTTCGGATAGCCACTTTCTTCACAGATTTCTTTGAGGAATTTCTCAGCAATCAAAGGAATATCTTCTTCCCTTTCGTTCAAGGTAGGAACGTGAATAAGGATAACACTTAAACGGTGGTATAAATCCAGGCGGAAATTCCCGGCTTCAATCTCTTGGAGTAGGTCTTTATTGGTCGCGGCAACAACCCGCACATCAACCGTTTGCTCTTTATCACCCCCAACACGCGTAATTTTATTCTCTTGAAGGGCACGCAATACTTTGGCTTGAGCCGATAAGTCCATATCCCCGATCTCATCTAGAAATAAGGTACCGCCATTTGCTTGCTCAAACTTTCCGATACGTTGCTTGATGGCAGAAGTAAATGATCCTTTTTCATGACCAAATAACTCCGATTCAATCAATTCAGAAGGAATGGCTGCACAATTCACTTCAACCAATGGTCCTGCAGCACGGTTACTCTTTTCATGAATCCAACGGGCCACAAGCTCTTTTCCAGTTCCGTTTTCTCCGGTAACTAAAACCCGTGCTTCTGTTGGTGCCACCTTATCGATGGTTTCCATGATTTTTTGAATAGCTGGTGAATCCCCAATAATTTCTTTGGTTTTACTCACCTTGCGCTTCAAAATCTTGGTTTCAACAACCAGGTTTTGTTTTTCGACCGCATTGCGAAGGGTAATCAACAGACGGTTCAAATCTGGTGGCTTGGAGATGAAATCGTAGGCTCCTTTTTTGGTAGCCTCCACCGCCGTTTCAATGGTGCCATGTCCGGAAATCATAATGACCGGTACATCGGGAGCCATTTCGGTAAGTTTTGGTAATACCTCTAAGCCGTCCATCTTCGGCATTTTGATATCGCAAAGAACAGCATCGTAGTTGTTGTTCTTTACCATTTCTAAGCCCGCCACACCATCCGCAGCTTCGTCTACACGGTACCCTTCATACTCAAGGATTTCCTTTAGCGTGTTACGGATGGTTTTTTCGTCGTCGATTACTAATAGTTTCGCCATAATACTTTCTTTAAAAAATGAGCAGAACCGTAAGCCGGGTTCTGTTTCTCTGCAGACACGTCTGCAAATAGCCTGTCATTTATCTAGGATCGACGTTACCATCGACCTCCATCAACCTACCCACCTTATATCGGAACGAGCAGCTCCGTGATGTTTCCACCGATAAGGCCTATTTGGTCTTTCAACCCATGAGGTTTACCCTGCCAGTTCTGTCGCCAAAACCGCGGTGAGCTCTTACCTCGCCATTTCACCCTTACCCAACTTCGCCGAGGCTTCGATGGGCGGTATATTTTCTGTGGCACTTTCTGTATCCAGATAAATCCGGACCCTTCCCGTTAGGAAGCATGGCGCTCTGTGTTGCCCGGACTTTCCTCTGAATGTATTTCAATCCAGCGACAAGCCGTTCTGCTCGTTCCAAAAATAGTATAATTTTTTAGACATAAAAGAGGTATAGAAAAAAATACAGTAAAATTTTTTGAACTGGTCTATACATTTAAAATTCCCTATATTTCCTCCTCACAAATGACCGAAATACGCAACTTCGCCCAGTTGATTCTCAAACGCATTAAAACGCCAGAGAACCAGATTATTCTGAAATTTCCAGCCATAACTGGAGATTCAGATCCATATACGGGCACGGATATCGTCGAAGAGGTTATGCTGCGTTTCAAACAGCTCAAGAGAAAAAGTGCTGATGCGATTATTCTGATGGATTTGGGTCCGGATTTTCTATTTTGGCTTTTGGCTGCCCAGCTTCGTGGAATCAGTGTTGCCATTCTTCCAAGGAAACAATTGTCGCAGGCCTTTTTATACGGACCGCGCAGAACCTATATCCTTTCCTTTCATGACAAACCTTTTCTTGCGGTATACCTCATGGCACTTGGTCATAGGGTTATTTGGAAGAACAAGCGTAAAAACCCCAAACTGCCTAAGCTTGATGAGCATCCAAAAAATTCAGCACTCAAACAGATTACAGCCTTCAAGGGGAAAAAAGAATCGGCCATAAGTTGGGACCATGATGTGCTATTGGAACAGCATCGAATTCTAGACCGAGCATTAAATACAACTCCTACCTGGATCCATTCTCCTTTGTTTCTTCAAGGGCTTTTGCATCAGCTGGCTTCAGGTAAATGTTCGGTATTACCGCCTATCGACTGGGATGAATGGCCTAAATTTTTTCCGGGCGATGT
>JALRIQ010000228.1 GCA_023277325.1 Bacteroidia bacterium
AAATAGCTGGAGTAAGAGAAAAACCCATCCATTTTTATCCGCGATTCGTCTGGCAACACCACGAATTTCGATCCGAATCCAGCCGATTTCCAGCGGAAGGATGTGGCTCCTGAGAAATCAACAGCGTCATCAAATCGAAAACCAAAGAAGTCGATTTTACTTCCGTTACCGCCAACAAAGCTGACTTTTCCATACAAGTCGTTGAAGGTATAAGGCAAACGGTCGTCTTCGAGGTAAGGATAGAATATCTTGGATGTATTCTTTAGGTAAGAGTTTTTGTAGGAGAGGATATAGGAAATACTTCCTTCGCCTTCCTGGTATTTTTTAAGCGGACCTTCGAGGAGAACTTTTGAGGTAAATGGGTTCACGGCAATTTTACCGCTAGTGCGCACTTTGTTTCCTTCACGGGTGCTAACATCAACTACCGCTGAGATTCTACCCCCGTATTGGGCGCCGAATCCTGCTGAGTATACATCCGCACTTTTAATAACATCCGCATCGAATACCGAAAACAAACCAATGGAGTGGAAAGGCTGAAAGATGGTCATTCCATCCAGCAATACCTTATTCATTACAGGTGAACCACCACGCACATAGAGTTGTCCGCCTTGGTCACCAGAAGAATATACCCCTGGAAGAATTTGTAAACTTTGAATCAAATCGGGCTCACCACCGAGGGTCACCAATTTCGACATCTCTTTGGAGGTGATTTTGGTTTTACCGATTTGGGTATTTTCCTTTTTCTCGGAAGCGTCGGCATTTACCGTTACTTCGACTAAAACGCGGTCGTTTGTTGGAAGGTAGAGATTTTGGGTAGTGACTTTACCTGCTTCAATAAGTATGGATGCCTGGGCTGAATCGTATCCCACGAAAGAACAGAATAGGGTATACTTTCCCGGGGTAATTCCTGTAATGGTAAAAAACCCATTTTCGTCGGTTACAGCACCTTGGTAATTTTCCTTGAGATAAACGTTCGCAAAATCAATCGAAACTCCAGTCCCTTTTTCGTATACAACACCTCTCACTTCACCGGTTTGCGCCATTGTTGTGAGACCAATTAGGCCAACAATGACCAGCAGGATAATTCTTTTCATACTATTGAGCGGCCGAAGCTACTAAAAATCTGTTTAGGAAGCCCAACGAAGAAAAGAAGGAAAGGGTTGAACAACAACCCAAGTTTTTTATTCTCACCTCCCTATACCCCCAAATCGTAATGCCGTATTGTCGTAATGTCGTATGATCTATTTCTTTAGCTTTGCACCATGGTTGAATTGCCAGTAATGGAGCATTTTTATACGGTCCAGGGAGAAGGGGCGTATAGTGGCGTGGCGGCTTATTTTATCCGCCTCGGTGGCTGTGATGTGGGTTGTGTATGGTGTGATGTGAAAGACAGCTGGGATGCCGATGCTCATCCAAAATATGCCATTGAGGATATTGTAAGCTGGCCCCTGAAAGCCAATGCTGAATTGGTGGTTATCACAGGGGGAGAACCTTTGATGTATGATTTGTTCCCCTTAACGCGCGCTTTGCGTGAAGCAGGCTTAAAAGTGAATATTGAAACTTCCGGTGCACACCCATTAACCGGTAGCTTCGACTGGATCACTCTCTCTCCTAAGAAATTTAAAATGCCGCTTCCAGAGATTTGTTCTCATGCACAGGAGTTGAAAATCATTGTCTTCAATAAATCGGATTTCGTCTGGGCGGAAGACTATGCTCAGAAAGTCTCTAAACATTGTCAGCTTTATCTTCAACCTGAGTGGGATAAAAGCGATGCCATGTTACCTCTCATCATCGATTATGTGAAACTCAATCCGCAGTGGCGTATTTCCTTGCAGACGCATAAGTTTATGCAGATACCGTAAAGGGTTGAGGGTTGAGGGTTTAGGG
>JALRIQ010000229.1 GCA_023277325.1 Bacteroidia bacterium
CCATGAAGCTCCTCCTGCGGTATTGATTAAGGCATTGAGGATTGGCCAATCAGCAATTGCATCAGAACCATCCATCATTGCTTCAGTTTCGCGGTTTGGAGAGGCTACAGAACCTGTATCCAAGTGGTCACGTCCAATCGCGATAGGCGCTTTCACTTTTCCTGATTTCACCAATTCGTTGAAGGCAAGACCTGCTTTTTCACGCTCTCCCTGTCCTAACCAGCAAATACGTGCTGGCAATCCCTGGAAGGCAATGCGCTCTTGCGCCATGGTAATCCATCTGCGAAGCCCTTCATCTTCTGGGAACAGTTCGAGGATTAGCTTATCTGTTTCGTAAATATCTTGTGGATCGCCTGAAAGTGCAGCCCAACGGAATGGTCCTCGTCCTTCGCAGAACTGCGGACGAATAAATGCCGGTACAAACCCTGGGAAGTCGAATGCGTTTTTCACACCACGCTCAAGAGCCCTTCCGCGCAAGTTATTTCCGTAATCAAATACGATAGACCCTTTGGTTTGGAAATCCAACATTAACTGAACATGCTTGGCCATGGTATCATAAGTCAGCTCCATGTATTTTTCAGGGTTTTGTTTTCTGAGTCGGTCGGCTGCTTCATGATCCATTCCTTGTGGGAAATACCCTACCAAAGGATCATGTGCTGAAGTTTGGTCGGTCAACGAATCTGGAACGATTCCTCTTTCAGCCAAACGTTCTAACAAATCAACCGCATTACAAACGATAGCGATAGAAATGCCCTCTCCTTTGGCTTTCGCTTCTAAAGCAGCATCAATACCTTCATCCATATTGCGGTACATCTTATCGAGATACCGTGTTTGAAGGCGTTTTTTAATTCTCCACTCTTCCACCTCTGCAGCCAAACAGGTTCCTTCGTTCATGGTGATAGCCAAAGGCTGAGCACCACCCATACCGCCTAGTCCGGCAGTTACGTTCAAGGTTCCTTTTAATGTACCGCCAAAATGTTGACGCGCCATTTCAGCAAAGGTTTCATAGGTACCTTGTACAATACCTTGAGAGCCGATGTAAATCCAGCTACCCGCAGTCATTTGTCCGTACATGGTCAAACCTTTTGCTTCCAATTCGCGGAAATTCTCCCAAGTGGCCCAATGTGGAACCAGCATGGAATTTGAAATGATAACACGGGGTGCATCTTTATGCGTTGGAAGAATCCCAACAGGCTTTCCAGATTGAATGAGGAGAGTTTCATCTTCATTCAAATCTTTCAATGCTTTAACAATTAAATCAAGCGAATCCCAATTCCGAGCTGCTTTTCCAGTTCCCCCATAAACAATCAGGTCTTCCGGCCTTTCAGCTACCTCATCATTTAAGTTATTCATGAGCATGCGCAAAGCGCCTTCTTGTACCCAACCTTTGGTAGTGAGTTTTGTGCCTGTCGGTGTTTTGATATCGTAAATATTCATGGTAATCGCTTGAGCTGCAAATTTAGGAAAAACCTTTCATTCTGCTTAATTCCTATCTTTGCAAAATGGGAGCTGCAGAATCCATTTTATCCGAAAAAAAATTACGCATTACCCAGTCGCGTAAAGCGGTGATTGACTTCTTTTTAGCGCATCGACATGCCTTAACTCAGCCCGATTTGGAGAAGGAACTTGAATCTGTATGCGACCGTGTTACCATTTACCGAATCCTCGATTCCTTCCTGCAAAACGGCATTTTACATAAGGTTCCAGACCTTGAAGGCACTCAAAAGTATGCCCTCTGCGATTCCTGCAGCGATCACCACCATCATGATGAACATATCCATTTTAAATGCACCGTTTGCGGTAAAACGGAATGTTTGGATGAGATTCCCATGCCCTCCGTTTCCTTACCTTCCAACTATTCCGTTTCGGAGTGGAATATGTTACTTCAGGGGGTTTGTGGGGAGTGCCACTAATTCTTCGTCGACCAATCGACTCAACGACTTGTCGACTATTCGACTTCCGAAGTGCTAGCTTTTTGACTGCATGTAGATGAATCCATTGATCATTGAAAAGATTGAATCAACTTCTTTAAGCCATTTGTCTATTTCAACTAAGTTAGCTTGCTTTTGAGATTGCAGAATAATGAGTTGCGTTTCGAGTTCGGCGCATGATCCAGCAGAATATTCCAGGAACCGCAAGAAATCAGGATGTGAGGAGCGGCAAGAACCTTATGCAATATTACTTGGAATTGAAATACAAGATCCAGCAATTTGTTCTCCCAACTTATATGGACGTATTCCATCACAAATTGGCATAAGTTCACAAGCCAGCTCCAAGCTCCTTTGATAAATTTCTAATTTTTTATAGTTATGCTTTTTCATAGCATTGACTCCACAAGGGTCAAAC
>JALRIQ010000230.1 GCA_023277325.1 Bacteroidia bacterium
AATATGCCTACTCACCCTCAATTGATGATCCGGCGAAAGAAGAAGAACGCCTGAGCCAAATACTTGCTCGGAGCACAGAACCTGAGTTACGCTTTGGAAATGATGCAGACGATATGCGTTCACCGGGCAAAGGAACGGATCCTCGCGTGATGATTTTTGACATTTCTGGCGACGCAGTTCAATATTCTTACGACCGCATTAAAATGCTCAATGGTATTCTACCTAAACTTAAAGATAAATACAGCGTAGAAGGTGAAGGCTATCAGCAACTTGTAATTTCTTATTTAACGGTTACCGGCGAAATAGGAAACGCTTCAAACGTAATGAGCCGTTATATCGGCGGGGTTTATGTCGAACGCAGCGTGGTAGGCCAACCAAATGCGAAAACACCGTATACCCCTGTAAAAGAGGCGCAACAGAGAAAGGCCATGACATATTTGAGTGAAGTCTTATTCGCTCCGAGCGCTTTCGATGCCTCACAAGGCTTGTACGACCACCTGCAACGTCAGCGTCGTGGATTTAACTTCTACAGTGATACCGAAGATCCAAAAATCTATGATCGAGCCTTAAATATGCAGAAAAGCGTATTGATTCATATTCTCCATCCGAATACCCTGGATCGAGTTACGAATTCGGCGCTTTATGGCAATACCTACAGTGCAGTGGATATCATGAGTGATTTAGAATCGGCCATTTTTGCTGCGGATTGGAACGGAAATGTGAATACCTTCCGTGTAAACCTTCAACGTCAGTATGTCGACTACCTTATCACAATTGCTGGACTGAACAAAGGGTCAAACCACAACACGGTAAGTCAGGCTGCAGCCTACACCACCTTGCTTTCTATTCAGAAAAACCTTAAAGTTTATGCAAACCGTGGAGATCTCGCCACACGTGCTCATCGCGCGTATTTGTACTATACCATTAACAACGCATTGGAATCTAAATAGAATTCAGTTCTAACACTTTGAAAGAGATGTATTTCGGTACGTCTCTTTTTTTTTGAACTCAAATCAGGGAAAAAAAATACCCACTCCAGGGAAAACGGAGTGGGTAATGAACCTATGAACCAAAAATTACTAATCCCTATGCGCTTGTAAAACAATCATTATGCCAAGGTAAATTTCGCGTAAAATATTTTGACGAAATTGATTATTGACGAGTTAAAATATTGATTATCAGTAAAAAATATTTTATAACCATTCTAAATAAGCTACCAAACGCCCTTCCAGAAAGCGAGCCAAAATCCCTGTTTTGGACTAGGTTTTACGATGCGTTTTAACGAATTTTCAGGTAGTTAAATTTCGCAATACCCATTTTTTGCAAGCGGTATTGAATTGACGTCAGCAAAACACCCAACCCATA
The DNA here is from genome assembly GCA_023277325.1 of Bacteroidia bacterium. Taxonomy (GTDB): domain Bacteria; phylum Bacteroidota; class Bacteroidia; order UBA8524; family UBA8524; genus UBA8524. The sequence goes on from JALRIQ010000230.1 coordinate 1,366, forward strand.
CTTCACAGACCGTCTGAAATTAATCGACGACGCTTCATCAAAATATTTGGTAGGGCAAGTCACCTCAGCGATATCAAATCCGGCCATAAATACCTGAGCTGTCATTTGGTTATCGAAAACAAAATCGTCGCTATTGGCTTCGATATCGATCATCTTAAAAACCTCGGTACTGAAAGCCCGGTATCCGGTGTGGTATTCAGAAAGCTTTTGGTTGATCAGGATATTCTGAAACAAAGTAAGGCAGCGGTTAAAGAAATATTTGTAAAGTGGCATTCCTCCGCGCAGCGCACCTTTTCCCAAAATACGGGAAGCATAAACAACCGGAAATACTTCATTGGCAATAATTCCTGCCATGGAAGCGATTAACATTGGCGTATACTGGTAATCGGGGTGCAACATCACCACGATGTCGGCATTTAATTCCAAGGCTTTGGCGTAACAGGACTTTTGGTTACCACCATATCCCCTGTTTTTTTCATGACGCACAATATGTTGAATTCCGAGCTCTTTCCCTTTTTCAACTGTTGTATCCTTGCTTGCATCATCCACCAATACCACTTCATCCACGATATCCATTGGGATTTCGCGGTAGGTTTTTTCCAAAGTTTGTGCTGCATTGTAGGCAGGCAACACCACCACCACTTTCTTGCCGTTAATCATTTCGGCAAAAATAGGTAAAAACCTTAGTCTTTCTTTTTGAATCCTAGAGATACCGAATTGATGCAATAACGCATGCCTGTCGGATTAGGTCCATCATTGAAAACATGCCCAAGATGTCCTCCACAATTCCCGCATAAAACTTCGGTGCGCACCATGCCATGACTCAAATCCAATTTTTCAACCACCCTCGACTTATCTACACTTTCGTAGAATGACGGCCATCCGCAATGCGCATCGAACTTCGCATCGGAGCGAAATAACTCGGCACCACATGCCTTGCACACGTAGATACCTGAATCCCAGTGCTGGTCGTATTGTCCGGTATGCGGACGTTCTGTTCCTTTCTCACGCAGTACACGGTATTCTTCGGGACTTAAAATTTCTTTCCAGGCCGAATCCGTCTTAGGTAATGAATCTTTAGGTATCAT
>JALRIQ010000231.1 GCA_023277325.1 Bacteroidia bacterium
GAATATCTGAAATCCATATAGACTTATATTGTAGTATTTTTCCATGAATACTTTGTAATTTTGTTGTTTTGTCAAACAACTTGGAAATAACACTCAATCCACTTTCGCTCAATCCCGCTGCATTTCATTGAGCAACTTTGGAGAAGCGAATTAGAGGATCTCGAATTGCTCGACTTTTTCGGGCACGAAAACATTATCGTAGCCATTGAGTTGAAGGTCGCTTTCTAGGCTGAGCATGGATGATTCTTCGCCGTGTACCAGGAAAATACCTTTTAAGTTTTTCCCGCCGCTGGCTTCAATAAAAGTCTTCAATCCATGATGATCAGGATGGGCGCTGAATGCATCGGTTTTGGCAACTTTAGCAAAAACCGGAAACTCTTTTCCATTGATATAGATATGGCCTTGTCCGCTAAGCAGGCGATGCCCCAAGGTACCATCTGCACAGAATCCTGCAATGAGGATAGTACAATATGCATTGCGGATATTATTCCGCACATGTTCCTGAATTCTACCTCCTTCAACCATCCCCGCGGCAGAAATAATTACGCAAGGTTCATAATGGTCGGCAAGTCGCTCGCTGCCTCTTTTATCTTCGATATAATGGAGGTATTCAAAGTCGAAAAGCGCTCCATACTTCCTCATGAATGCTTGCGACTCTTCATTCATGTATTCGCTGTACTTGGTATAGGTATCCGTTGTGCGAATGGCTAATGGACTGTCTACAAAAAACTTAATATTTGGAAGTCTACCCTGCTCATAAAGCTCATTCAATGCATAGATAATGGCTTGCGTCCTTCCTACCGAAAAGGCAGGAATTACCAGACGACCCGGTTGTTTCACACAGGTCTCATCGATATAATGCATGAGCTCCTCCTCGGGGGTGCGAGTGGCTGAGTGCACCCGTCCGCCATACGTACTTTCAGTAATGAGGAAATCAATACCTTCAAAAGGCGTTGGGTCTTTCATGAGCTTGGAACTGTAATTCCCTAAATCGCCCGTAAAGCCAATAACCCGCTTTTTACCTTTTTCAGTGATGGTAAGTTTTGCTGAAGCAGCCCCAAGAATATGGCCCGCCTCCTGAAAACGAATCGTTAGGAATTCATTGACCAAAAAATCCTGGTTAAAATGCAAGGTGATCAAACGGTCTAGGGCTTCATTCAAGTCGCGAAACCCATAGATAGAACCCTGATTCAATCCTTTTTTTCCCTTCTTGCGATGTGCTTCCTTTTTACGCATTTCAATCTCCATGATTTTTAAGGAATCAAGGAGCAGGAAGCTTGTAAGTTCAGCAGTTGGTGGCGTACAAAGAATTTTGCCTTCAAAACCCTGACGAACCAGGGTTGGTAGGTTCCCGGAATGATCCACATGCGCATGGGTAAGCACTACCAGGTCGATACTGGATGGAGAGAAAGGAAAATTAACTTTTGCACCACGATGAAATTCCCGCTTTTGCTCATAGTCGAGTCCGCAATCAATCAATACCCTATATCCGCTCTCTAATTCGAGCAAATGCATACTGCCCGTTACCTGTCGTGCCGCTCCACAAAATGTAATCTTCATTCCTTCGCAATTGGCTGCAAAGCTAAAGGAAAGTGCTCAGGTATTCTAGTGGCTATGTGCAAGCGGTTCAGGTGAAAAATCAATACCTTTTTTAGGAATGAACTAAAACAATTTTCTGTCTCACCCATTTGCCTTTCAACTGATAGCGAATAAAATAATAGCCAGAAGCAAGTTGACTCAAATCCGTATGCAGACGCTTTTGTTCTTTCATCTCAAAGCGTAAAACCAATTTACCGTTTGCATCCATCACAAAAATCTCTCCGCCAGCATGACTTACTTCAAAAGTGATGGGACCAGCACTAGGAACGGGATAACATTTTAATTTCAGGAGATCAAATTGATTTCCAAGGCTGTCGTTTGGAACATGAATTTCAGTAAACGTGCTATCAGCTTGAGGCGTTTCAAAATCCTGCTGACAATCCACGGTTTTCGCATAACGTGATATCAAGTTTACCATTAGGTCGTTGAGCTTTTGTACATCATAATCATCGGTTGAAGGCGCAAGGTGCTTATTGCCTACCCCACTGTGATCAGTTAAAAAAACATAGGTGCTATTGGTAGCAAGTGCCAAGGAGCGCATTAAAAACTCGACATCTTTATTAATTCCTGAACCTGTGATCGGAACAATGCGCACTCCCATCGCTGCCGCTTTATACACCAATTGGTGCATGCGTTTTACCACGGAGTCGGCTTGATGGGGAGGAGCATCCAAGACAAGGAATAAGATTCTGCCGCGCGCATTCTGGCTCCATGAGAGCCTGTTTAAGGCGGCATCCAGTGCCTCATCTACAGCCTCAGGAAAATCTCCTCCCCCAGCCGCATACTGGGATTGAATAAATTGTAAGGTTGTTTCGGTTGTGGATGAAAAATCACTTTCACGGGTTACATACTGATCGCCATGATCTCTATAAAAAACGGAAGCGGTTCTTAACTGCAGTTTTTCGTTTTGTGCCTGAACACGTTGGATCACATCCTTAAATTCGGTTTTTAAATAATTGATTTCATCGCCCATAGACCCTGTGGCATCTACTACAAAAGCGATATCCAACACATCTGACACATCGCATAGTCCTTTGATTTTTAAGGTATTGATGCCCGTGGGAAACGCATCCAACTTTGGAAATGGAATATCCTGCCCCTGAAAATGAACAAAGGCTTTATAGTGTCGCGCCATTTTATTTCGGATATCAGGAATCAT
>JALRIQ010000232.1 GCA_023277325.1 Bacteroidia bacterium
TTCGGCTTGCAAGACCCTAATAGTGTAGAGGAGTTGCAGAAACAATCTGTGATTTTCCCGAACCCTTCATCAGGAGCATTTACCCTGCAAACGCAAAACAAACCTATAGATTTAAAAATGTTTAATGCACTTGGGCAAGAAGTTATAATTGAGGTGCACCAAACAGGAGAAAATCTGGAAGTCAATTATAGAATTTGTTCACCAGGAATTTACTGGGTAGTGTGGATGGATGAGCATGGAATCCATCAGCAAAAAATTCAGGTAGAAAATCCAAGCAGATAGGTGCATTCTAGGGGTATATGAAATATCGAAATAAAGAGACTCATGGCACATGCTTGCTGTGAAACGTAGTCGATTTAAGTGGGAAACATTAAGGTTTACGCACTTTCTGCTTTAAATAATCGACCATAGATGAAGGATCGGTTTCTTCGATATCGCTCAGGTGGATTTCTACAGATTCAGTGCTTTTCCAGATTTCAACCAAGGATAAAACAAGCGATATCACAAAGCAGATCATACTGAATGCAAAAGTGAAATGTGCTCCATCCATTTTACCCAAGTAGATAAAGTACATGCTGGCCAGAGCGATTAAGAAACTCAATACCCCAAACAACTGCATCTGACGCACCAGTCTCAAGCGAAAGCGGATAATACGTATTTGGGCAGCTATTCCTGCTTTATTGTCGGGCAAGTATTGATCATGCAGGTTTCGCGCAACAGAGGCGAGTGCCAGGTACCGGTTGGTATAGGCTAACATGACCAAACTGATTGCGGGAAAAAGGAGGGCAGGGGTATTGATGCTGATATCCATACATCGAAATTAGAGAAAATGCGGAGTTTTGCGCAGTATTCAAAAAAGTAAAATACATGACTTAAATCATTGAAAATTAGCTGGAACTGTTTCTATCTTTGTTTTATGAAATCTAGAAGCTCCCAAATTTATTCTCTCGTGCTCCTTTTAGGCATTTCCTTTTCACTGTTGACTTGCGAAAAGAACGAAAACAAAGGCTGTGGTAAAACCAATATCAGCCAAAGCAATGAATCGGAAAGTCATAATAATGGCCAAAACTGCATGAGTTGCCATAATGAGAATGGCGATGGAGAAGGGTGCTTTAACCTGGCGGGCTCTGCCTGGTACCAAAATGGAAATGCGGTTTCCTCGGGACAGGTAAGAATATATTCGGAGCCAAACGGACAGGGTACTTTGTTGGCAACTCTATCCATTGATCAACTGGGTAATTTTTTTACTACCGAAGCATTTTCTGTAGGTTCTGGATTTTATCCCGTGGTAGATGATGGAAATGGAAAGGTGCTGGCCATGCCATCAATCGCCACCTCAGGCACTTGTAACTCCTGCCATGGAGTGAGCACGAAACGTATTGAATTGCCTTAAGGGAGCGCTATCTTAGCGCCATGATTCGTGGCTTTTTAATCTTATTGCTTTTTTTAAGTAGCACTTTCCGCGCTTGGTCCCAGCCTCAACTGGTTGTGGGTATTGTCGTAGACCAGATGCGTTACGATTACCTTCAACGTTATGCTGATCGCTTTTGCGACAGCGGATTTAAGCGATTGATGGGAAATGGGTTTACCTATTCGAATGCCCAATACAACTATGTTCCGACTTATACGGGTCCAGGTCATGCCAGTATCTATACCGGCACTACGCCTTCGAACCATGGCATTATCGCAAACGATTGGTTCGATCGGGGCAAAGGAGATCTCCTTTATTGCGCGGAGGATGCGGGTGTTGAATCCGTTGGAAGCAAAAATAAAGGCATGTCGCCAAAGAACCTTTTTAGTACCACCATCACGGATCAATTGGCCCTGTCTACCTCCAGACAAAGTAAAATCATAGGAATCAGTGTGAAAGATCGAGGGGCCATTCTTCCTGCCGGACATGCAGCTACCGGGGCATTTTGGTTCGACCCTAAATTGGGCAAAATGCAAAGCAGTTCCTGGTATGGAAAAGAATTGCCAAAATGGATGGAAGCCTTCAATAGAGAAGGAAAAGCCTTGTCCTACCTCGATCAATCCTGGAATACCCTATACCCAATAACAAGTTATTCTGCTTCAGCACCCGATAATAACGCATATGAAGGACAGCTGAAAAAAGGAGCAGACCCCGTATTCCCCTATGACCTGAAGGAGTTGCAGAAGGATTGGGGCTATAAGCTGCTCAGTTTTACTCCTTTCAGCAATAGCTATCTGGTAGATGCGGCTATTGCTGCGTTAATAGGTGAAAAAATGGGGAAGGATGCTATCTGCGACTTTCTCTGCTTGAGTTTTTCGGCCACCGACTATGCAGGCCATTTTTTCGGTCCGCAGGCGGTAGAAATTGAAGACATGTACCTGCGACTTGATAGGGACATTGCGCGTTTGTTGTACGTATTAGATCAAGAGGTTGGAAAAGGGAATTACAGTGTGTTTCTCACAGCCGATCATGGGGCGAATGAGGTGCCTAAGCAGTTGAATGACTATGGAATGCCAGGAGGAGTATTTCGTCTTGATTCCATTCAGGCGCGCTTGGAAATGGCCTTAGAAAACCAATTCGGTGACAAGTTGATACATGGCATTTATAATGAGCAAGTTTACCTGAACCATAGCAAGATAGCCGAGCTAAATCTGGCTCTGGATCAGGTCGCAGCGTTCTGCAAACAGGTCTTAGTTCAAGAAGAAGGGTTTTATGCTGTCTATACGCTTTCGGAAATAATGACGGGAAAATCCGAATACCATGCGCTCATCCGAAATGGCTATCATCCTAAACGTTCAGGAGATGTATTTATTCAAACCATGCCGGGCTGGATGGAACATTGGAGTTATGGAACCACGCATGGAAGTGGTTATTCTTATGATACCCATGTACCGATTCTCCTTTATGGATACGGGATTCAGCAAGGCAGTAGCAGTCGAAAAGTATTCATTACCGATATTGCCCCGAGTATGAGTTTGATTCTTGGAATTCAATTTCCTAGCGCCAATACAGGTGAAATATTAAAGGAAGCAATTGGGCATTGACGGATATTGAGTGCCATTCAACAACCCGAATCGACCATTCAGCAAAGCGC
>JALRIQ010000233.1 GCA_023277325.1 Bacteroidia bacterium
GGGAATTGCACCCAACACTTCTGCGCGGCGGGTTTCGATACTTTCTCCATAAATGGAGTCGCTACCTTCCCATTTTGGCGTCCAGCTTAATTGCCCTCCCCAGCGGTCTTCATATATTCCACGGACCGCAAATTGTGCTTGTCCTGCTTTGGTTTTCCAAGTGCTTTTATGGAACAAGGATGCTCGGCTTGAATTAGCGAGATCGGTGAAACCATCCCGGTTATCATCAATTGGCGTATTGTAAAGAAACAGATTTACACCGAGCAGATGTTTCACCCTATTTTTTCCATAAGCAGTTCCAAGATCCAGGTTATGCTCTCCCCAGGAAGTCACAAAATAATCGGCAGCCGCAATAGGTGCATCACTAGGGTCTTTGGTAACGACATTGATTAAGCCACCAACGGCTTCCGATCCATATAAGGTGGAGGCGGGTCCTTTGATAACTTCAATACGTTCTACCAGTGCATTCGGTATCCCGCTTAATCCATAAACAGTTCCTAGTCCGCTAACAATAGGCATCCCGTCGATGGTCACCATGGTATAGGGGCCTTCGAGTCCATTCAGGTGAATATCGCCTGTATTGCAAATGCTGCAATTGACTTGCGGACGAACCCCGTTTACATTTTGTAAGGCTTCAAACAGGTTGGGTGTGGGGTTTTTTAAGAAGAAGGTCGGGCGATAAACTTCGATGGCCACCGGACTTTTATCCCGGCTTACAGGGCTTAATGTGCCCGAAATCACAATATCTTCGGTATACAAGGATGCTGATTGCAATCGGATGAGAAGTTCCAATGATTTACCAGCTTCGACAGCGATGAGTTTCGAATAGGCATCATAGCCCAAAACCGAAACATAAAGCGCATGCTCTCCTGCGGGTACTTGTTCCAATTTAAAATAGCCTGAATCGTCTGAGGCGGTTCCAATTCCGAGTTTGCCAATACCAATATTGGCATAGGCTACTGGTCCTTCTTCAGCCATGATTCTACCTTTCACAGTACCCGTGTTTTGGGCCTGCAATGAAATGCCGCAGGACATTGCAATGAAGAAAAGGAAAAGCGACCTCATGGAAATCATGAGGCAAATCTAAAACTAATATTAGAATAAACGAAAAATAAATTTAGATAAGCCTAAAAATAAGACAGAATGAGGGGATTTTATCATTCAGCATAAAAAAATCCCCACCATTCCTGATGAGGATTTATATTTTCCGTTCAACGCTCAACGCTCAACTTTCAGCTCAAAGCAGCTTATCCATTCATAGCAACAATGAACTCTTCTTGGCTCTTGGTGCCTTTCATGTAGTTCAATAAGGTAGTCATTGCCTCTTCGCTGTTCATGTCAGCCAAATGGTTTCTGAGTACCCATACTTTCTGAAGGATGGTTTTATCAAGAAGTAGGTCTTCACGACGCGTGCTGGATGCCTGTACATCAATAGCTGGGTAAATACGTTTGTTCGATAGCTTTCTATCCAACTGCAATTCCATGTTACCAGTTCCTTTAAATTCTTCGAAGATAACTTCGTCCATTTTAGAACCTGTTTCAGTCAAGGCCGTAGCGATGATGGTCAATGAACCACCATTTTCAATTTTACGGGCCGCTCCGAAGAAACGTTTTGGTTTATGCAAGGCATTGGCGTCAACACCACCGGAAAGGATTTTTCCAGATGCAGGCTGTACCGTATTGAAGGCACGTGCTAGACGGGTGATAGAGTCGAGGAGGATAACCACATCATGTCCGCATTCGGTCATGCGCTTGGCTTTCTCCAAAACAATATTCGCTAGTTTTACGTGTTTGTCTGCTGGCTCATCGAAGGTAGAAGCGATAACTTCCGCCTTTACGTTACGTGCCATATCGGTCACCTCTTCCGGACGCTCATCAATCAAAAGGATAATGAGGTAAGCTTCAGGATGGTTGGATGCAATGGCATTGGCCACATCTTTCAAAAGGGTAGTTTTACCCGTTTTCGGTTGGGCTACGATCAATCCACGTTGTCCTTTTCCGATTGGGGAAATAAGGTCAATCACACGGGTTGAGTAGTTGCTTGCTCCATCAAAAAGATTGAATTTTTCGTCAGGGAATAGGGGAGTAAGGTGCTCAAAAGAAACACGGTCTCTTACCTCTGCAGGATCTTTTCCATTGATGTTTTCAATTTTAATGAGGGCAAAATATTTTTCACCTTCTTTCGGCGGACGAATTGTTCCTTTTACGGTATCACCCGTTTTCAAGCCGTATGATTTGATTTGCTGTGGTGAAACGTATACGTCATCCGGAGATGGCATATAGTTGTAATCGCTTGAGCGAAGG
>JALRIQ010000234.1 GCA_023277325.1 Bacteroidia bacterium
GCATGGTACTGAGTTTACCATTAACCGCTATTGCGCGGGTACTGCTTTCGAATTTCGAGCGGACAAAGCCTTTTGCTTATTTGTTGAGCAATGATTTTAAGAGTAAGGAGTAAGGATTAGCCCTTCGACTCGGCGAAAAGCCTCGCTGCACCTTCGCGACACAGCTCCGGCGCACGCGGTCAGGATGACAAGGTTGAGGTTAAGGTTGAGGAGTAAGGAATTAGGATTGAGGAAATAAGAAATCAGGAATGAGGGAAGGAATAAGATTTGAGTCGGAAGAACAAATACCAGAACCTGTGACCTAAAACCCTAAACCATTTACAGTTAGGATTGAGGAATTAGAATTGAAAGTTGATTTAATTCTATTGGCTGAATGCTTTAGCTTTTAGTATAGTTCATCAAATGAAGAACCGCTTTCTTGCAGGTCGAATTCTTCGATGCGTTGAGGAACAATTAGTCTAATTGCTTCCATCTGCTCGGGTGATAAGTTTTTTCATTTTGTATAGAAAAGGAATACCCCCGATATAACAGCAACCTGCTTTTTGAAATAGCTATAAAATTATACTAAAGTCACAATGTCGATTTGTCGTAAAGTCGTCTTATCGATTAAGACTATTTAGAAACAAGCAAGTCTGCCAACTGCTCACCAGTGAGTGTGGCAAGGGAGATTCCCATTCCATTGCAGGTAAATCCTACCGCCTGACGATTTCCTACCTTTTGGGTGATTGGCATTTTATTCTCGCTAAAACCCATGATGCCGCTCCAGCGGTAATCAACTTCTACCTTGGTATTTGGCAGGATGATTTCCTTTAAAACGCGGTCAAGATCGTCCTGGATTTTTTGATTGATACCAAATTCAGAGGTGTTCTCGGTTTCTTTATCCAGGTTTCTGCCTCCTCCAAGAAGAATGCGGTCCTCGTGGTTACGGAAATAGTAATAACCTTCATTAAAGTGGAAAGCTCCTTCTAAGGCAAGTCCACGCATCGGTTGTGTAACCAATACCTGACCACGTCCTGGCTGAATAGCGACTTTATCGATGAGCAAGTTAATGGCAAGTGCATTGGTGCAAATTCCAACTTGTCCTGCCGTAAAACGAATGTCTTCTCCAAGCTGATGGTGTTTTACCATCACCTCTACATAATTGGCATTTTCTTCTATCGATAAGACCTCAGCTCCGGTGATAACACGAATTCCAAGGGCATTGATAAGGCGCCAAAGTGCGGATATCAATTTTCCAGAATGAATTTGTCCTTCGAGCGGGTTATGGATCAATTGCTTAACTCCAGCAAAACCAAAAGAAGCGATTTTTTCATTTTGAACGCTGAATACATCTTGCTCAAAATAGGGGTGGAGCAATTCATTGAGCATCGAAATATCGGCAGCACTGATCTCGGTTTCATCGATAAGAATCAACTCATGACCGCCCAATTCTTCATATTCCATGGCCGAATCGCTGATACGATTGCGCAATAATTTTAGGCCCTGGGCACGCTGACTAGCCAGTTTGGCGGCTGCTTTTTCTCCCTGGATTTTGATATCGCCCAGCATCTCTGCGGCCTTGGCAAAACAGGCAAAACCTGCATTACGTGTACTAGCTCCGGATGGAAATACGCCACGCTCCAAAACGCAAATTCGAGCGCGGGGTGACTTCTCCTTAACGGATAGTGCTGTGGATAACCCAAGGAGTCCACCACCGACAATAATCACATCTTGTGCACAAAGTGCGTCTTTCTCCCAGTAACTTAGCATGTTCGCAATTGTAAAAAAACAATTTATTTAATCGGAAAAACAAGACGGCAAAGCGTTCCTTGTCCTTTTTTCGACTCCACTTGAAAATCTCCTTCAAGTAGTCGAGTAAAACTACGAATAAGTTTTAAGCCGATACCAAATCCTTTTTCCCCAGAAGTTCCTTCGCCAGGTTTTACCTCCTGAAATGAGTTGATGCGCTCTAGCTGGTCTGCATCCATCCCCATGCCATTGTCTTTGATCTGCATTTGGATATTTCCGTCCGCTAATGTCCAGGTAACTTCAATTGAACCTGAAGTAGTGAATTTATTGCTGTTCTTAATCAGGTTACGGAGAATAAACCGCAACTTATTGGTGTCCGTTCTCCAGACAAAGTTATTTCCTTTAAAGCGGAGGAGGTTATTCTTACTTTCTAACTCAGGTCTAAGTTCGTAGGAGATATTCTCCAGCATTTCTATGATATTGATTACCTCCTTGTTTTGTTTCTGCTGATCGGCTAAATCAACGCCCCATTTCAACAGGTTTGTAAGCAATACCTCGGAAGAACTAAGTGACTTATCCATTTCCTCAGCAAAATCAGCCAGGTTAATGCTTCCGTCTTCTTTCGAAATATCCACCAATGATTTGATGTTCCGAACAGGGGCAATCGCATCATGGGAAATGGCCGAGATAATGTCTCTGAATCGGGTGAAGTTTTCCTCTAAAGCCAAACTACCCGACTCGAACTGGTGTAAGATATCGAGGTAGCTTTCCATAAAAGCTTTTTGATTGAGAATCTGCTCCACCTGACGCGCCATTACCTCATGAAACTCAGCCTGAAGCCCATTCAATACCCTTGGCTTCTTATCGATGATGCATAAGGTCCCGATTTTTTGTCCCTTTACCCGAATAGGATATCCCGCATAAAAGGAAATATTCGGTTCGCCGGTTACGAGCGGATTATCAGAAAAACGACCGTCGGCGTGAGCATCTTCCACCACAAAAACGTCATCTTGTAAGATGGCATGTCCGCAGAAGGAGACCTCCCGCGATGTGCTTTGAACTGCCAAACCATGGTTAACAAAGAACTCTTGCGTATCTTTTTTAACAATTGAAACCAAAACAATTGGGACCTCGCAAAAACGTGCTGTAATAGAAGCAATGTCTTCCAGCTGCTTATCTGCTTGTTCAGAAAGAAAGCGGAGTGAATCAATTACTTCCAGTCGTTTGTCTTCGGTAGGCAAATTATGTGGTGCAATCATGTTTCGAAAATACGGCACTTATTCCTCTTCTGCGGTGTTTTTTAAAGAAGAAAGCAGCTGAAACGTCCCTGAAATTGCAAAATGACGGTTCAATAAAGATTTATCCGCGTAAATCCAATCTCCGGAGACGAGTGGTCGAGGAATTTCCAGCATTTCATATTCGTTAATTCCTACTTTTTCAAAGAGAAAAAATTTACCTCCCCACTGCTGCAGGGCACTGGAGGGTAGAGTGAGTGCCGAATCGAGCTCGATTAGTATTTGAGCCTGAACAAAGGTCCCGGGTAATAAACGATTGTCTTCCTTTTCCAAATGACCATGCACCTGAATGGTTCGGTCGGTTTTTACGGTTCTTCCAATCAGGTAGACTTCGGCATTGCGTTTTTCAGCTTCATGGGGCAGTTGAAACTGAATTTTTTGTCTAATTTTTATTTCATGGATATCCTTTTCAAATACAGCCAACTCAACATGAATATGGTTTAGGTTAATTAGTTCCATCACTACATCACCCTCCGATGCATAACTTCCCTTGTTTACATTTACCTGCTGTACCCAATAATCGGCATCAGCGCGGAACTGAGCTTTAGAGGTCAGGGCCGAGGCTTTAATCGTTTCTGGATTGATGTGAAGCATACGCAGTTTTTGCATGAGGGCATTTTTCTGCGCCAATAGTCGATTCACTTCATTTTTGGCCTGATCGAGGTCTTTTTCGGCATTAACCTTTCCGGTGCTGAGTACTTCCTGACGGCCCAGGTTCTTTTCAGCCAATTCAAGGTTGCTTTTGGCAATCAGGTAATCTTCCTGCATCTGAATGAAAACCGGATTTTCGATTTCATAAAGCAGTTCTCCTTTATGCACATGCATGCCATTGATAAGGGGGATGCGGGTGATTTTTCCCGGGTATGAAAGCGTAATACTCTGCTTTTGATCGGGTGGGACATCCAATACGCCTGTTACATTCAGGGAATGATGCAGGGATCGATACTGAGGAATTGCGGTTTCCAAACCGAGCGTGCGTGCAGATTCTTCACTGAGCTCTATGCGCGTGTTTTCTTCTTCGCTTATTTGTTGTTCTTCGGGAGCAGGACTGCTGCATGCGCCAAATAATAGGGTACTTATAAATAGAAATGCTAGATTTTTCATGGGGTTAATTGCTACCATTAATGAGCAAAATTTGGTTACTTAAAATTCGGATTTGGTGTTTAAGGGCTGCATGACGCTCCATTAATAACAAAGCATCATTCAACTGATAAAGGTATTCGGTCGTGGAAATGGTTCCCTCTGTTCGGGCCAATTCAGCCTGCTCGCGCAAGGTGTTGGCTATAGGTAAGGAGGCGGTTTCAAAATCCTGCAGGTTGGTTTTCGCCAGCATATAGGAACCGAGTAGGTTATTCCAGCTGGTTTCTAATTCGCGCTGGGTTTGTTGCAGGGCATTGATTTCCGATTCCCGTGTAAGTTTCGCCGCTTTTACTCGGGCCATTTGCGGACCCGCCCAAAGGGGAATACTCAATCCAATACCAAAACCTTGAAAACGATCACTTGATGCCGCCAAAGGGGCATTGAGATCAGTGGATGTTGGACCACCTATCAGACTTTGGTTGAAATAGGAAACTTGAATGCTTGGCCAAAACTGACTTTGTTCCAACTTGATCTCGCGTTCAGCACGAAACACATTGGCTTCCATCACCTGGATTTGTCCGTTTTGAGTCGGAGAATAGGTCGAAAGTTTGTTGCTCTCAGCAGCTTCCCAAACGATTTCGAAATCAGTATTTAATCCAATCAGGGTTTTTAAGCGTGATATCTCATTCGTAAATTCATTTTTAAGTTGACTCAGCTGTATCCCTAAATCGGCACGTTTTGCCAAAGTTTGTTGCCAGTCGAGATAAGGTCCATCGCCGCTGGTATACCGCAGTTTTGCAGCTGCTTCCAATGCTTTATACAAACTGTCTTGCTGACTATAAAGTCCCAACTTTTCTTGGAGAAAGGCGATGTGTGCACAGGCATTTCTTACCTCAAACGCCAGTTCATCTTCCGCTAAATGCAAGTAAGCGCCTTGTAATCCATAAAGCGATTTATAAGCTTCT
>JALRIQ010000235.1 GCA_023277325.1 Bacteroidia bacterium
CTTATGGTGGCAATATCGAAGGCATCAAGTCTGCCTCCTACCTCTATTTCCAATGTTTACCCAATCAATTGAGTCCTGCGCAGATTGCCACTTTAGCGGTAGTACCAAACCGACCCAATACCTGGAAACTTCGAAAGGACAATCAAGAACTTCTTGCAGCGAGAAACCGCTGGCTATCCTATTTCTATGAAGAAAACTGGATCAATTTAGAAACCTATAATTCTGCGCTAGCTGAACCCCTATCCATAGAGAGAAAAATCTGGGAGAAGGTAGCGCCTCACCTGTGTCGTCGCTTATTTGCCCAATACCAAACCCCAATCATTCGCACGCATATTCGCTATTCGGCACAACGCAAGACCGAAGAATTGGTGAAGCAGTATATCCAGCGGCTCAAGGAAATGCGGATTACCAATGCTTCGGTTTTGGTTATCCATAATGAAAGCCGAAAAGTAATTGCGTATGCTGGGTCTGCGGATTATGACGATAAAGACAACCAAGGCGAGGTTGATGGTATTACCGCTGTTCGCTCGCCTGGTTCAACCCTTAAACCCTTTGTTTATGGCTTATCCATGGAAAAAGGCACACTAAACCCTAAAACGATTCTTTACGATGTACCCAGCAATTATAGCGGCTATACCCCTGAAAATTACGACCTGAAATTTCAAGGCGCCCTGACTGCAGAGTCGGCACTTGCTAAATCCTTGAATATCCCCTCTGTTTCTTTGCTTCAGGACTACGGAGTCCCTCTATTCATCCAGAAAATGTCGGAAATCGATTTTCGTCAAATCAAAAAAGACCAAAAACGATTGGGTTTATCGCTCATGTTGGGCGGCTGTGGGGTACGTCTTGAATCTTTGACCAATGCCTATTCAACCCTTGCCAATCAAGGGACATACAGGCCTTTACGTTTTGTGGATAGTGACAGTACCCTACTAGAATTCAAATGGATTAAACCCGAAGCGGCCTATATGGTGAGCGAAATACTAAGTGGGTTAACTCGTCCTGATTTGCCTGCCAATTGGCAAACGGGGAAATCGGTGCCAAGAATTGCTTGGAAGACAGGAACCAGCTATGGACGACGCGATGCCTGGAGCATTGGCTATAATGATGAATATACCATTGGGGTATGGATAGGGAATTTTAATAACGAAGGTGTTCCCGGATTAAACGGAGCCGAAATGGCCACTCCACTCCTGTTCCAGCTATTTGATGCCATTCAGGGAAAAAATAAAACCCATTGGCTGCATGCACCACCAGCGCTTTCAATCAGAGAAGTCTGCACGGAAACTGGTCAGGTACCAGGGCCTTATTGCAGGAACTTAGGACAGGATTATTATATCCCGGGAATCAGTCGGCATATTCCCTGCGCTTGCCGTAAAAAGATACCTGTTAATGCGAATAAAACTGTGAGTTATTGTATGACCTGCAAACCAAGAGAAGGCACCCTAGAAGTGCTTTACCGCATCTACCCACCTGCACTGATCCGCTATTTCGAGGATGCGAAACTCACCTACGAGAAAGTCCCAGCCCACAATCCGGCTTGTCCGCGCATCTTCGTGAATGAAGGTCCACGTATTGTTAGTCCGACAGACCAGGCCGAATACCTTATTGAACGCGAAGAAAAAGCGAAACTTCATTTGATTGCTGAGGTGGATGCACGTGTAAAAGAAATCTACTGGTATATAAACGACCGATTTATTGGAAGCTGTTCGGCCGAGAAAGATTTTGTAGCTGAATTACCCGATGGTCAGGTGAAGATTTCATGCACGGATGATCAGGGCCGCACCAATCATATCTATGTCGTGATTAAACGCTTTTAGCCCTTCTTTTCCTTTTCTAGATGAGCAGCGGTAGCTTTTAAAGCATCCATCCACTCTCGTCCGAATCGACGCACCAGCGCATTCTCCACAAATAGATAAAGCGGCATTTGTTGCTCCTTTCCAAGCGTGCAGGCAGGCGAGCAAATATCCCAGCGGTTATAGTTGACAGAGGTAAACTCTTTATAGGTCTTCACCCTCACCGGATAGAGATGGCAGGATACAGGTTTATGAAAAGTGCTTTGTTTATCGAAATAGGCCTTTTCAACCCCACAGCCCACAATTCCATTTTCTTTAATGATAAAAACACAGGCACCGTCTTCCATCATGCTTGTTCCCAAATCACCATCAGGATAAATGGTCGAAAAACCCTTTTCATGGATTTTATCTTGCTGTTCTTTGGGAAGATAAGGAAGAATTTTATCCAGATTTTTAGCTATTTCTTCACATTCTTCTTCCAATAATGGAGCCCCCTGATCACCTTCAATACAGCACATTCCCTTGCATGCCTTGAGGTTACACATGAATTGCGCTTCTATTAATTCTTCCGATATGAGGGTATCTTTTATGACGATCATTTTGTACTTTCACGAGGTGGAAGGGTCCTAATACGGACTTTAAACATCCTTTCTTATTATTGCAACAAAAGTATTCATTTATGAAAAGAGTCTTATTAAGTTTAACGCTATTACTTGCAGGCTTCGGCTATTCGCAAGCACAGAGCACCCTTTCGCCGGGCGATGTGGCAATTACGGCTTATTCGGCCGACAACCCTGACGAGTTGAGCTT